>SLSP01000032.1 GCA_007130345.1 Thermoflexales bacterium | reverse complement strand
CTCGGCGGTGACGGCGCGGCGGCGTTCCGCGTCCCGATAGGGCGTGGGGAACTCGGCGGTGATCTTGTCGATGTGTTGATGCAGTTGGCGTTGCAAGAAAGCGCGGGATTTCTGCGCCAGGGTATAGTTGGTGATGAGGAACTCGAAGATGGTGTTGGTCTCGGAGGTTTCGATTTCGTAAGCGATCTGATACGCGTCTTCCAGGGTGCCGATCCGGTTCAAGCCGTGCTCCACCGAGAAGGCCATCATCTTGCGCGCGTCCTGGAGCACCTGGGGATCGGCGGGATGGGCGCGCTGTTCCGCGCTCAGTTCGGCGCGGATGCTCTCCAGATAGCTCGCGTGCCCCGTTTCCTCATTGGCGTACATCTCCCAGAAGGCCGCGACCTCCGGGATGTGCGCGAATTTGGCCTGCAACCCGCGATACAGCGTCTCGGCAGAGCGCTCAATGGCAATCGCCATCTCAAACAGCGCGTCAACGGTGGCGTCGGGGGACATCTCAGGCATCCCACCGGCGCAGGGTCTCGACCAGCAGGCGCGCGCCGTAGCCGGTGGCCCCTTTGGGCGCGTAGGGCGCGGCTTTGTCGGATTGATCCAGCCCGGCGATGTCGATGTGGCACCAGGGCGTGTCATTGCAGACGAACTTGCTCAGGAAGAAGCCCGCCGTGATGCTGCTGCCCTCGCGCCCGCCCACGTTCTTGACGTCGGCGACCTGGCTCTTGAGCTGCTCGCCGTACTCCTCGAAGAGCGGTAGCTCCCAGACGCGCTCGCGGGTGGCTTCACCGGCGGCCTGGAGGCGGGCGACCAGCCCCGCGTCGCCCATCACGGCGGCGGCGTGCGCGCCCAGGGCCACGACGCGCCCGCCCGTCAGCGTGGCGATGTCGATGATGGCGTCCGGCGCGAAGGTGTCGGCATAGGTGATGCCATCCGCCAGAATCAGGCGGCCCTCGGCGTCGGTGTTGATAATCTCGATGGTGATCCCCTTGAGCGAGAAGACCACGTCGCCGGGCTTGGTGGCGTGCGCGTCGGGCATATTCTCCGTCGCCGGGACGATGCCCACAACGTGCAGCGGCAGTTCGAGTTGGGCCACGGCCTGCATCGCGCCGATGACGGCGGCGGCCCCGCCCATATCGCCCTTCATCAGCTCCATCTTGGCGCTCGGCTTGAGGGAGATGCCGCCAGTATCGAAGGTGATCCCCTTCCCCACCAGCGCCACGGTCGGCAGGTCTTTGCGCCCCGCGTTATGCTCCAGCACAATGAGGCACGGCGGTTCGCCGCCTCCGTGCGAGACGCTGAGGAAGCTGTGCATCCCCATCTCCTCTAGCTCGTCCTCTTCGATGATCTGCACGTCCAGCCCGGTCTCTGCCGCGATCTTCTCGGCCTGCTGCGCCAAGTGATACGGCGTGGCGACGTTGGCCGGGCGATTGACCAAATTCCGCGCCACCATCGCGCCTTCGGCCATCGCCTGGCCCACGCGCGCGCCGGTTTGCAGCGCGTCTGCGCGCTCCGCGTCGAATTCCACCAGCGTCAGCGCGTCGAGATGGCGGTCGGCGAGGTCTTGCGTCTTGAGTTCCTCGAAGCGGTAGAGCGCCAGCAGCGTCCCTTCGACGAGGGCCTGCGCGGCCTGCTCCGGGTCGCAGCCGCCGATGCCCGCCCCGTGGACGATGGTGTGCAAGTGCGTCACGCCGAGGTCGCGGGCCTTCGCCGCGGCCGTCCCGGCGGCCTGTCGCGCCACATCGAGCGAGAACTTCTCCGCTTTGCCCAGGCCCACGAGGATCACGCGCTGCGCCGGGAGCGCGTCGTGGGGATAGAGCACGGCCACCTCGTTGCGCTTGCCGCGGAAGTCGCCGCCGGCGATGAGCGCGCGAATCTGCCCGCCGAGGGCCGCGTCCACCGCGCCCGTCGCGCCGCCCGGCTCCGTCACGCCCTCGAAGAGGTTGACGACGATGGCCTGCGCTGCTTGGTCTTGAATGGCACCCACTGTAACGTCGATAAGCATAGTGCAGTCTCCTTGTGAAAATCAGTTGAAAATTGCAGATTGAAAACTTGTTGGTTTGCCGTCAAGATGACGGCGCTCCGGGTCACTGGCTCTTGATCAGGCGGCGGCCTTCGATGCCGCCGAAACGTTCTGACAAGCTCATCACTTTGTTGACGTGATCCTGGAGTTTGCTGACGATCAGCGCTTTCACCGCGTCGTTATCCGCCAGGAATTGGGTGGTGAGGAAGATGAACACGTCGTTGATCTCCGAATTCTCCAGTTCGACGGTCAGGTTGTACGCCGCGTGGAAGTCGTGGATGTCGGCGACGGCCTCCTCGACGGAAAAGTGGCAGGTGCGCAGCATCTCTTCCAGGGTCGCGGGCATGTCGGCGGGGCGCTGTAATTGCTCCGCAGAGAGCGCGTCCCGCTGCGCGACGAGCCGCTGCGCGTGGATGACTTCATCCCCGGCCATGTCCTCCCAAAAATCCACCAGTTGGGGGAAAGCGGCGAACTTCTGCGCGAGGGCCAGGTACAGATCACGCAGAAAATGCTCGGCGATGAGGGCGCGCTCGAAGCATTGGGCCAGCGTCAAAGATTGGGGTATCGTGTTATTCATCGTGATCTCCTGGGATAGCGTGCCGCGCTCACATCGTCTCGGCTAAGATAGCGAGTCCGCCCAGGGCCAAAAACAGGCCGACGGTGGCCGCGATGACCAGCAGACAGCCGCACCCGGCGACCAGCCCCACCGATCCCCAACTCCCGCTGCCGCCGCGCTGGCGCATATAAGAGCGCGCCTGGACGCCGGAGATGATGGGGATGGCGATATAGAGCGGAATTGCCAGGCAACTGAAGAGGCCGAACGTTATCCCGGTTATCGTCCAGGATATGCCAATGTAGATCCACCAGGCAATCATCGCCAGAATGCCCAGGCCGATACGTCCCGTGTAGACGTGGCCGACGCCCAACAGCCCAAAGATGCCGAAGACGATTTCCAGCCACAAGGCGACGGTCGCGGCCCCTTCGGTTTGGGGGGAGGGTGGCCGGCCCGCGTAACCGGGTGGCGGGGGATAGGCCGGCGGCGGATAGACCGGTTGCTGGTAATAAGCCGGTTGCTGCTGCGGGGGCGGTGGCGGTGGTGGAGGCGGGGCCTGGGGCGCGTAATTCGGCGCACGGTGCATATCGACGGCGGTGGGGGCGGTTTGGGCCTCGGCCACCACGCGCAGCGTCGTGCGCCCAATGCGGATCACATCCCCGGATTGGAGGAGGTACGAGCCTTGCACGCGCTGCTCGTTGACGTAGGTGCCGTTCGTGCTGTTGTGATCGGTAATCGCGTAGGTGTGCCCCTCGCGGTAGAGCGTGGCGTGTTGGCCGGAGGCCAGGTCTTCCGTGATTTGAATATCGTTGACGGGCGCGCGACCAATGCTGATCTGGTTTTTCTGAAGTGGATAGGGTCGCCCATCGTTCAAAATTAACTTCATAGCTCCCTCCAAAATTAGGTGTTGGTTGAGCGTCAAACGTCATGCGTCAAACGTCATGCGTCAAACGTCAAAACCACGCTTCTGATCGTCCACAGGGGGGCAGGGGACTTTGGCCTCCGTGACGCTTCACGTTTGACGTTTGACGTTTCACGTTTCACGCCAAACAGTATCATCAAAAGCCTCAAGCCGCGCGTTGCCCTCACGTCTTAATTATAGCACGGTTGGTAAGGCTTGAATAGCCCCTATCCGCGATCCATGTTCGCGTTATTCACAGAACGTGATATTATTAACCCGTGTTGCTGACCTTATCGACTGTTTAGAACTTGTCTGGTGGAGTGAAGGAAAATGAATGGAACCGAGTTAGCCCAAATCGAGGAGCATCTGGTCGGGCGGGTGGAGGAGATCGCCTCGGACTGGTTAGGTCTAATCAATAGCCTCAGTCCAGTGGCCCCTGAACGCGACGCGACCCTCGCGCGCCTGGAAGAATTCACGGACGCGCTGATTCGCCAACTAGTGTCGGAACCCTTCCGCCCAGAAGGTGCCCGTAAAATCGGCAGTGCCCTGGAAGCGTGGGATAATTGGGCTACCGACAGCATCACGCAAATCTGCGCCTTCCTGGCCGAGCAACTGCCGCGGGGCCTCTCCCCGGAACAACAGGCTGTGCTCCAGCCACGTGTAACCATGCTCTTGGTCTCGCTGACTCAGGGCTTCTTCATAAGCAAGGCCGAGCGCGCCAGGCAGTTCGGGATGAGCGCGATGTCGAAAATGGGGCACGACCTCAAAACGCCCATCAACGCCGTCACCGGCTTCTCGCGGGTGATCCTCAAGGGGATTGATGGCCCCATCACCGAGTTCCAACAGCAGGACTTGACCTCGATTTACGAGGCGGGGCAGAAGTTGCTGACGATGATTAACGATCTCTTTGAGGCCGCCAAAGCCGACGCGGCCAAGACCAACATCTACGCCCGCGCCTTCGAGGTATCCGACCTGTTGGGCGACGTGATGCACACCGCGCAGCCGATCCTCGCCCGAAACGGGCATACCCTCACCGTTACCGGTGAAGCAGAGTTAGGTTCTATGAGCGGAGGCGCTTCAGAAGCGCGGTGGATTGTTCTTAGCCTGCTTTTCTACATCGGGCGGCTCTTTGAAAACGGCGATCTCAGCGTCACCGCCAGCCGCCGCAAAGTCGATAACGTGGATCGCATCATCTTCGAGATCAGCGGGGGCTTGCCAGAAAACGCGGAGTTGTCGCTGGAAGAGGGCGATCTCCCGGCCTCGGATGATGTCGGGCTGATTGTCAGCAAACAGTTTTGCAAAGATATGGGGGGCGGGTACACGCTGGTTCGAGAAGGCAACGTCATCACCAGTTCACTGTGGTTGCCGGCCCGCATCGCCGAGAGCCTGGCGATTTAACCGGAGCCGCGCCTGCCGCACTGGTCGCGCACCCTGAATCGCCCTGAGTTCTGGCTAGTACAGCGCGGCATAAATAACTCCCCAGTTGAATGTGCTCCAAGGGGAACGTCAGTTCCCCGGTTCGCCGCGTAGTCGCGGATCTGACGATCCGCTCTGAGCGGGGCTAACTGGGAAGGGACTTCCGCCGCGCTGTACTAGATTGTGACATCCCGGCTGCTGGCCGGGATGTTTTTTTGCACCGTCGCAAAAAATGTAACGGAGGTCTCTGATGTGTGTCACCGCCTACCTTACCCCCTTACGCGAGGCCGCGCCGTGACCCCGCTGCGCGTTCACCTCGTCCACGCGCCCGATCCCGAACCGCTGGCCCGGCTGCGCGAGTTGATCGTCCCCCAGGTCGAGATCACCTGCGGGCCGGAGCTTCCCGCGCCCCCGGCCTATCACGTCCTGGTGACGGGGCGACCGGAGCGCGCGCAACTCGCCGCCAGCCCGCATCTGCGGATGCTGGTCATCCCCTGGGCCGGGCTGCCCGTGACCACGCGCGATCTGCTGCGCGAATTCCCCGGCATCGCCGTGCATAATTTGCACCACAACGCCGCGCCGGTGGCGGAACTGGTGCTGGCCCTGCTCCTGGCCGCGACGAAGTTCGTCCTGCCCCTGGATCGCGCCCTGCGCGCCGGCGATTGGACGCCGCGCTATCAGCCGCCGCGCGCCCGCCTGTTGGAAGGCGGCACCGCGCTCATCCTGGGCTATGGCGCTATCGGCCAGCGGGTGGCGCGAAGCTGCCGCGCGCTAGGGATGCGCGTCCTCGCCACGCGCCGCCACCCGGAGCGCGTGCCGCCCGATTGCCCCGACGCGGTGTACGGGCCGGATGCGCTGCCCGACCTGCTGCCCCGCGCGGATGCCCTCATCATCACGTTGCCCCTCACCGATGCGACACGGGGACTCATCGGCGCGGACGAGTTGGCGAGGTTGCCGGAGGGCGCGGTGCTGGTCAATGTGGGACGCGGCCCCATCGTCGAGGAGGGCGCGCTCTACCACGCGCTGCGCGACGGCGCGCTCCACGCCGCCGGCCTCGATGTCTGGTACCGCTATCCCCCGGACGAAGAAGCCCGCGCCCACACCTGGCCTTCGGAGTACCCCTTCCACGAACTCGACAACGTGGTGCTGAGTCCCCATCGCGGGGGCGCGGTCGGCGCGCAGCAGACGGCCATGCTGCGGATGACCGCGCTGGCCGCGTTGTTCAACGCCGTCGCGCAAGGCCACGCCGCGCCCAACCGCGTCGATGTGGACGCGGGCTACTGAACGCTGCAACCTTATCGCCCATAGTGCGTAAAGTAGGATAGAGCGCGCGCATCACGCGGCACCTACGTTTTTAAGGAGGCGCATTATGGAAACGAACATCAAAATTTTGGGCTGGTCGCATATTATTATGGGCGGGATCACGCTGCTGCTGGGCCTGAGCCTGTTACTGCTCCTGATTGGCGGGAGTCTCTTCATCTTCGGCCCGCGCAACTTCTCGCTCTTTATGACCCTTATCGGCATAGTGATCGGCGGCTTTTTGACCCTGGTGGCCGCGCCCGGCATCGTCGTCGGCATCGGCCTGCTCAATCTCAAGTCGTGGGCGCGGGTGATGGCCCTGATCATCGCCTTCTTCTATCTGTTTGAATTCCCCCTGGGGACGGTGCTATCCGCCTACACCTTCTACATTCTCCTCAACGAAAAGGCCGCGATGCTGTTCCTCCGCGAATGACTGACGATGCGTGAAGCGTCAAACGTCATGCGTCAAACGTCAAAACCTATGCCAATATAAGGCTGCTGATTCCGAGAGGTGACGTTTGACGTTTCACGTTTGACGCTTCACGCCTCACGTTTCATTTCTTCACTAGCGGATACCTCAAAAGGAACCATGACTCTATTGAAAGAACGCAGTAGCGCAAAACTAACCCTGTGACAAGAAGAAGCCCCCGGTTGATTTCAAGCAAGGACACGGATTTACACGGAAAAACACGGATTTTTTGGGTTTTATCCGTGAAATCTGTGTTCATCCGT
>SLSP01000122.1 GCA_007130345.1 Thermoflexales bacterium | reverse complement strand
TAACCGCACATTGAATTTTCCATTTTACCACGGAGACACGGAGGACACTGAGGTTTTTGCGCGGGTTTCTCTGTGTTCTCCGTGTCTCTGTGGTGAATTTTTAGCGTGCGTTTAGTATATTTGGGATGAGTATAGCCCATTCGGGCAAATACGTAACAAAAACGCCGGAGACACGCGCTCCGGCTTGGAGATCACACAGTAAGGTTACGGCGCAACTGACGGGAACGCCATACCCAGGCCGTCCGCTTCAAGCCACTGCTTGCCATCCACCGAGACGCCGTTCACCCACACATCCCAATGCAGATGCGGGCCGGTGGATAGCCCGGTATTGCCGACGGCGGCAAAGGCTTCGCCCCGCGTAACGCGCTGGCCCACCGCCACGTCAATGCGCGAGAGGTGCCAGTAGCCCGTGATGAGTCCGCCACCGTGATCGATGAGCACGGCGTTGCCCCGCGCCACTAGCCTTTCGGCCATCAGCACCACGCCATCCGCCGGGGCCAACACCGACACGCCTGTGCCCACGCGGTAGTCGATGCCGGAGTGATAACCGTCCACCATCCCGCCGTAAGAACGCCGCGCGCCATAATCCGCCGAGATTTCAGCGCGGAAGGGCAGCGGAAAGCCTAGCGGTAACTCCCATAAGCGTTCCGGGGTGCGCACCACGCGCCACAGGGCGAGGTAGTCCAATTCACCGCCCATCACAGCCGGGTCCATCAGCGCGTTGAGCGCGGGCGGGGGATTGATAAACTGGAAGCCATACCGTCCCGGCGTCACCGTGAGCGGCGTCTGCCAGGCCGTATCCAGGCCGCGTGCTTGTACTTGCACCTCGATAGCGTACTCTCCCGGCTCCGCCAGCGCGGATATGCCGATCAGCGCGTAGAGGCGCGTGGCATCCAGAGCGTAGCACGGCGCAATCTGCCCCGCGTAAGCGACCTCGCACGCGGCAGGTTCCGCCGTCTCGACGATGAGCACCGATGTCTGACCGCGCACCAGCGGTTGCCGCGTCAGTTCGACGCTCACCAGGGGGTACGGCAAGCACGGCGTGGGTTCGGCGGGAATGGGTAACGCGACGCCCGCGCCGGTGTAGAGAGGCTGCGGATTGTAGCGGATCACGTCCCACGAAGAGAGGTTGTGCCGCGCCGCGAGTTCGAGGGACGTTTCGCCCTGGCGGGCGGCCAGCACCTTCGCGGAGGTGGCGGGGTTGGGCAAGCGCAAGTCCACGACGTGAGAAAGATTGCCGGGATGCAATACGCCGTTGGCCCGCGCGAGGGTTTCCCAGGACAGACCGCTGCGTTGCGCCAGACAAGCCAGCCCTTCGCCGGGGAGTACGGGATGCGCGCGCCACGCTTCGACATTGAGCGCGGTGCTGTGGGGATCGCCGCCACGCCCAGGAGGCTCAGGGAAATACGCCAGCGCCGGAGACCCTACAATTATGAGACTTAATACTGCCAGGAAGACGTAGAACAACTTGCGCAGCATAGTACCTCGCGGGGTTAGGAATCAGTGCAATATCTATCTATACTAAGCAAGAATCAGAAAATGTCAACCGCTGTGTGGCGTGTTCCGTTGGCTCTATCCCGCGCTTTCTGATTTGGCAATGTTGGGGTATGATTAGGCCATACTCTGATGATGCGGCCTTCATATTTACTTAACCGGGGAGGTGCTATGAAAACCTTGCAAGCTGCAATTGTGGAGATGCTGCGTGAGATTTATGATCGACTGGATGTCCAATCCAAATCTCGAAGACAAGTGGAGGCGTGGTTGGTAACTGAGGATTTACAGGATTTCATCGCGGCTTTTGAGGAAATCTTGGTCATTGCCACCGAAGTCGAAATGACGCCGGGCCAATTTATGACTCGGCTGGCGCTAGAGATGGATACAGAACCCATCCCTCAGGTTCAACCACAATTTTTTCGGGAGGTGCCCTTGCCTCCTGGTTTGACGGGGCAACATTTACAGGCAGCGATGGATGAGACGCAGTCTATGATCGCCCGCATCAATCGGAGTTTGTGTCTTGGCACAGCGTCCCCATTGATACGCTTCATTCAAGCCAACAATTTTAGCGGTATCGTATCGAACGTGTTGACGGATTCTTTGAACCGGGTCAGCCCCTATCAACATAACCACGATCAGCGATTTCCTGATTTGAAGAATCCTGTCAATGGGGTGGGAGTGGAGGTGAAAGCTTCAAACAAGCCCGGTAAGGGCGGAGAAAGCCACAATGGTCATGGCGGCTGGCATTTGGTATCCTGTTTTGATCTGGACGAGGAGTCTGGCAACATTCTGTTTGTACACATAGAGATTGCCGAGTTGATTGGATATGTCGATGAGGTTGAAGGGGACTGGCATTACTGTGGCTCGACAATGGACGCGGAAACGGGCAGCCAACGAACGGAAACGTATTACACTACAGGGCGAGGGACTTCAAAACTGCGTGATGGCAGCGTTTACTTGGATACTGATCGGGTGGCAAATTGGCAAAGGTGGCGTCACGATAAAAGTTATCCCATTCCCCCACATTCGCCATTGTACTTTCGACACCTCGATAACCGGCGCAAAGTGCCCTCGCTCAATGATCCAGAGCGACTCGTGCTATGGTCTATTGTGAAAAATCAGTTGAACGTACTTGATCCTCTCTGGCCGTTGTATGACCGCGAGCGGTTGCTTGAGATGGGCGTGCCTGTGAAGTTGGCCGATGTTATCCGCCCCGCAACTGCATAGGTATCTGAACCGGTGGTTTGAGCGCGGTAGGATTGCTTCCCCACGGTTTGAGATGTATTTCGAGGCCGGCCAGAACCGGCACAGTTTGCCGACTGGCCTCAAAATAATCGAGATAGCGTTCGATGCCAATTGCAGGCAATTTCATAGCCTCGGCGGCAGCCAGGGTTGATCCCGATCCCATAAACGGATCCAAGATGATGCCTTCGCCTAAAGGTAGGGCGGCGTAGACAAGTTGTCTCATCAGCGATTGCGGCTTGAGGCTAGGATGGTCAAATATCTCGCGCTCCGCTTTTGGCGTGCGTTCACTCTCTATAATGTCACAAAATGGTGTACCATCAGGAAATCGACGCAATCCGCCAGTTCGATGCTTTCTCAAACAATCAGCGACCGTACCTTGAAAAGGCTTACGAAATATCCCCCAGGGCTCATAACATCCGCGTGCCATTGAACAGACTGAGGAGAATTCTTTCTCCGCGTTTTTAGGGCGATCACCACCTCGCAAGGTTCGTACCATCCGGATAATTTGACCACGGAATTCAAAACCAGCATCGGCAATGGCTGTAAATACCAATTGAGACAGATATACATTGGAAGCCAGAAAAACATGTCCGCCTGGACGCAGGATACGCAACGCTAACTTAGCCCACTCATTAAAAAATCGCTGTAATCTCTCGCGGTCATGCGCATTAAGGGCTGTGAATCGAGGTAGCGGAGATCGTATACTGCCATCAAAAGAAGGCGGAATACGCCAGACGCCGCCGTTGCCATTCTCGCGTTTTTCTAGTTGATCAAAGTCGTATTCTTTGACGCCATAAGGCGGATCGGTTACGATTGCATGAATACTGGCTTGAGGAATACGTCCCATCCACTCAAAGCAATCCGCGTGAACAGCAAGGGTTAAGTGGAATTCGTGTCGGACATAGTCAAGCCCGTAAGTTTCAACCAGGTTTTTGGAAGACATCGGTTACTCCTGCGATACAATAGTGCCCAAGTCATATTCTGGCTTTAACTCGCGAATAACTTGAATAATATCTTGTTGGTTTTCCTGTACATTGAGTATCTGTTCAAAATCGGATAGACTTAACATGATAGCATGAGGCGTACCATGCCGTTGAATGATATACCGGGTGTTATGTTGAATGATGTCATCCAGGATGCTACCAAAGTGACTTTTAGCTTGAGTTGAGGAAATTGTTTTTGTCGCCATCTCACCTACCTTTATTGTATATATTGAACAATTTAGACAAGACATTCATATTGTACAAAACAGCGTTTGATTTGTCAAGCCAGAAACCCAAATCAAGGAGGCCCTATGTCACAACACAAACTCGCCGGGAAACCGGCTCCGCAGGAGATTTTGGTCAATGTCCCCCGGCTGGTGACGGCGTATTACACGCACCAACCCGACCCGGAGGAGATCGCGCAGCGTGTCAAGTTCGGCACGTCGGGGCATCGCGGCAGCGCGACCGAGCGCAGCTTCAACGAGGCGCACATCCTTGCCATCAGCCAGGCAATCTGCGAATATCGCCGCCAGCAGGGCTACACCGGCCCGCTGTTTGTGGGGATGGATACCCACGCGCTGTCGGAGCCGGCGCAGGCGACGGCGGTGGAGGTCTTCGCGGCTAACGGCGTCCAGGTGATACTCCAGGCCGGCGGCGGCTACACGCCCACGCCCGTCATCTCCCACGCGATTCTGACGCATAACCGGGGGCGCACCATCGGGCTGGCCGATGGCGTCGTTATCACGCCCTCGCATAATCCGCCGAGCGATGGCGGCTTCAAGTACAATCCGCCCTCCGGCGGCCCTGCGGATACCCGCATCACGCAGCAGATTCAGGATCGCGCCAACGACATCCTGGCGGGCGATCCCCGCGCCGTCCGCCGGATGCCCTACGAACGCGCCCGCCACGTCAACACAACCCACGAGTACGACTTCGTCACGCCCTACGTGCAGGATTTGCGCCACGTCATCAACATGGACGCCATCGCCGCTTCTGGGCTGCGCATCGGTGCCGACCCGATGGGCGGCTCCGGCGTGGCCTACTGGGAACCCATCGCCGAGATGTACGGCCTCAACCTGACGGTGGTTAATCCCGTAGTAGACCCCACCTTTTCCTTTATGACGGTGGACAAGGACGGCAAAATTCGGATGGATTGCTCTTCGCCCTACGCGATGGCGAGCCTGATCCGGCTGAAGGACGACTTCGACATCGCCTTCGGCAACGACTCGGACTTTGACCGGCACGGCATCGTCGCGCCGAGCGTCGGCCTGCTGAACCCCAACCATTATCTGACCGTCGCCATCCACTATCTCTTCCAGCAGCGCGATGGCTGGCCGGAGCGCGCGGCGGTGGGCAAGACGCTGGTCTCCAGTTCGATGATCGACCGGGTGGCGCAGGCCCTGGGGCGGAAGTTAGCCGAGGTGCCTGTCGGCTTCAAGTGGTTCGTCGAGGGGCTGCTGGATGGCAGCTTCGGCTTCGGCGGGGAGGAGAGCGCGGGGGCGTCGTTCCTGCGCTTCGATGGCAGCGTGTGGACGACGGACAAGGACGGGATCATCCTCAACCTGCTGGCGGCGGAGATCACGGCGACCACCGAGCGCGATCCCGGCGAGCATTACGCAGAGCTAGAGGCGCGCTTCGGCAGCCCGGTCTACCAACGCCTCGACGCGCCCGCCACGCGCGAGCAACGCGCCGCGCTGGCCGACCTCTCCCCGGCGCAGGTCACAGCCGAGACGCTGGCCGGCGAGCCGATCCTCGCCAAGCTGACGCGCGCGCCCGGCAACGACGCGCCCATCGGCGGCCTCAAGGTGGTCACGGAGAACGGCTGGTTCGCGGCGCGGCCTTCCGGCACGGAGGACATCTACAAAATCTACGCGGAGAGCTTCAAGGGCGAGGAGCACCTGCGCCAGATTCAGGAGGAAGCACAGGCGATTGTGCAGGCGGCATTTGGGGGGTAGGTAAAGGCGTCAAGCGGCAAACACCCTTTGCCGCTTGACGGTACGTTTTGGCGTAACAGATCAGACTCTACTGAAAGAACCCTAAAAACCCGATTTTTTAGAAATTTGATACTGCAGATAGATTTTTCGCGCGCGAACTTCATATAGGTAGTAGGTCGCAAGTGGAAAAATCGGATTTTTGGACTTTTTTCAGAGGAGTCAGATCGGTTCTACGAATACGCTGCCCCTGTCCTCGGGGGCGGTCAAACCGGTCATATCTCTGACACGACGTGGCGCAGGCTTTTCAGTTCGCGCTCCTTGATCCATTGCAACGCCGCCGCGTCGCCCTGACGCAGGGCCGCGCCCAGGCCGGAGTTGCGGAATTCCTTGAGGTCTTCCTCGAAGGGATGGCCGACAGTGTGGTCGTCGCTGATCTTGCCGTCGTGCATCACCAGAACGCGCTGTGTCTGCCGGGCCACCGCCGGGTCGTGGGTCACGATGATGATGGTGGCCTCCAGTTCGCGGTTCAGCTCGCGCAGCAGGCGGATGACGCCCTCGCCGCTCTCCGAGTCGAGGTTGCCCGTCGGCTCGTCGGCCAGGATGATGGCCGGTTGGTTCGCCAGCGCGCGCGCAATCGCCACTCGCTGCCGTTGCCCGCCGGAAAGCTGCCCCGGCAGGTGATCCATTCGCGCTTCGAGGCCCACCAGGCCGAGTAGCTCCTTCGCCCGCCGCATCCGCTGACGGCGGCTCCTGACCTGGCCCATCATCGGCACTTCCACGTTCTCCTTTGCGTTGAGAGTGGGGATCAGGTTGTATATCTGGAAGACGAAGCCCACGCTTTCGGCCCGGAAGGTGTCGAGGTCTTTCACCCGCGCCATATCCTGCCCGTTGATGAAGACCTGGCCCGACGTGGGGCGGTCGAGCGCGCCGAGCATGTTGAGCAGCGTCGATTTCCCGGAGCCGGATGGCCCCATCACGGTCAGGAACTCGCCGCGTCGGATGCAGATGGAGACGCCATCCAGAGCGCGCACCTCCGCGCCGTTGCCGTAGATTTTGGTCAGGTCGCGGGTTTCGATCATGTAGGTTTCGTCGTTCATGTGTACCTCCTGCCGCTGTTACTCAAGGCAGAGTGAATACCCGTTTAACCCAGTCGATTAACATAACCGCGTGGGGCGCATCGACATCCAAATACCTGGCGGTTATTGCATTCCCTAATGGCTGCCCAGGCTCTTTTTGCCAGGCCAACCACGTATGAATCTG
>SLSP01000391.1 GCA_007130345.1 Thermoflexales bacterium | reverse complement strand
CCGTTTTGCGCTACCGCGACGTTTGACAGGGGCGGCGGACACAAAAAACCCGCTCGCGGGGTTGCCACGAGCGGGTGGGAGAGGAGGATATAGGCCCAGGGCGGCCAACCCTGGGACGCTATCAGATTAGAATGCGAGGCTCATCTCAGGCATAGCGATGGGGATGGTGAAGAAGAAGGTGCTGCCTTTGGCGCGTTCGCTTTCGAGCCAGATGCGGCCTCCATGCATTTCGACCAGGTTTTTGGTGATGGCTAATCCCAGGCCCGTGCCGGGTTGCTCTTTCACGTCCGGGTTATCCACACGGAAGAATTTGGTAAACAGGCGCACCTGGTCTTGGGCGCCGATGCCAATGCCGGTATCGGTGATGGCGCAGCGGATAAAGTCGGGTTCTTCCGAAGGGAGCCACACCCGCACGGCGATGGTGCCGCGATAGGGCGTGTATTTGATGGCGTTGCTCAACAGGTTGATGAGGATTTGGGTCAGACGGTCGGGGTCCGCGAGCGCTTTGGGCAGCCCATTCCACACATCGAGGCTGAAGACTTGTTCTTTTTCTTCCAGTTGGTCCGCGATAAAGTGTTGGGCTTCTGTGAGCACATCTTTGAAATCTACTGAACGGGGTGTCAATTTTAACCTCCCGGCTTCGATGCGAGAAATATCCAACAGATCTTTGACCAAAAGCTGCATCCGGCGGGTATTGCGGCGGATGGCTTCGACGAATTCACGCTGCTGCGCGTTCAGTTCGCCCGCGGCACCGCGATACAGCGTGTCCGCGTAGCCCTGGAGCGAGGTCATCGGCGTGCGTAACTCGTGAGAGACGATGGAGACAAAGTCCGATTTGGCCTGGTTCGCCTGGCGGAGGGCCTCGTAGAGCCGGGCGTTTTCCACGGCGATGGCGACGTTATCGGCCAGACGGAGCACAAATTCGAGCTTGCTGGCTTTGAGTTCCCGATCCTGCGCGGTGAGATAGAGCACGCCGATGGGCCGCTCTTCGCGTTGTAGCGGCAAGATCATGCGGAAGCTCTCCATCAGCGGCTTTTTTCTGTACACGCTGTGCAGCGCGGCACTTTTATCCGGCTCGACCTGGCCTACGGTGGCTTCCCAGCGCAGGCCCTCTTCGGCAATCAGGCCGATGCTCCCGGCTTCTGCCCCGGCTGCGGCGATGGCCCAGGCTACGCTGCGCTCCATCACCCGCTGATAGTTGAGGCTGGTGTTCAGGTCGCGGGCCATTTCTTGCAGAATGGTCAGCTCGCGCACTTTCTCAGAGAGGGCCAGGTCGGTGTGGCGGTGCTGTTGGGCGTTGGCGATGGCGACCGCGGCGTGCTTCCCAAACGCGGCCAGTATCGCCAAATCCTCTTGCGTGAAAATCCCCGATTTCGCCCGGTTATCCAGATAGATGACGCCTTGCGGCTCGCCCTCGTGGATGAGGGGCACGCACAGGATGGAGCGCAGGCCGTAGGCGATGATGCTGTCGCTGTTCTGGAAGCGCGGGTCGATTTGGGCGTTGGTGGTGAGGATGGGGCGCTCGCTTTGGAGGCTCTTCCCCACGATGCTGTAGCTGAACTTCAGATCGGCCTCGGAGAAGGGTTCGCCGCTGGCGTTGCTGGTGATTTCGACGTCCAACTTGCCGTCGTCATTGGAGAGCAGGAACATCCCGCGCTCGGCTTCGGTGATGCGGATGACGGCGTTCATCACAGATTGCAACGTGCGTCGCCAATCCAATGATGCATTGATATTGTGTGAGAGTTCGTAGAGCATATTGAGCTGCGCGCTCTTTTCTAGCATAAGATCGGTTTGCACCTGGCGCACCATCTGTTCCCACATTGCCATCTGCCGGGCCAACTCGCCCGTCGCCGCGCCGTTTTTCAGGGCATGGCGTTGTTCCTGGATCAACTGTTGGAGTTGCGTCAGGGTCTCTTTCGTCTGGCTGGAGTCGATCTTCAGGGTTTCCATGGGGACTACACCTCGCTTTGCAAGAGGACGGGGGAGTGCGCTTGCGCTATGCCGTACCGGAGCCAGCAGATCAGGCCACCCCAACGCGACCAATCGGGAAAGCTCTCGCGGATGTCTGCGATGGGCGGGAGGGCGGTTCTGTCGTCGGTGGCGGCGCCGTCGCTGTCCGGGATGTGATCGTAGCGCCCCAGGCTGAACATCACAAAGCCGAGGGCACGGGCATCGAGTGCCAGGAGATTCTGTAACGTGGCGACGACCTCTCCGGTGGGGAGTTCCGGCTGGATAGCGCGCTGGATCGTTTCGGCTTGCAGCAGGAACGATTCGGCCACCTTGATAAGTTGGAGGGCCAGCGCGGGGGCGGGCATCTCGCGCAGGAGGTGCTCGTTCCACAAGAACTGCTCCGGGGTGGGGAAGGCGTGGCGCGTGGGATTGGTGGGGAGCGGGTCGCCGAAGCGATCCACCAGCCAGTGGATTTGCTCCGCGCCCCAGGCTTCAGTCTTCCAGGTCAGGAGCAGCCCCTTGATCACGTCCTCGAAGAAATTCGCGCCGCGCAAGAGGCGCGCGCCTGTCTGGGCCAGGGGGATGAGGGCGTTATGGCGTTGGGCCTGCTCGTGGAAGGGTTGCAGGTTCTCGTTCAAGCGCAGCATCCGCCACGTCTTGTGGCTGATTTCCTCGGTCTCTTTCCCCACCAACCGCTGGTTGGAGTGAATAATCAAGCCCGCGGGCGTTTCTGAGAAGGTCAGGGCGACGGTGTGGCCTGTTTCCAGACGCTCCACGCGGTAGAGGCGCTCCAATGCTGCGTTGGCGCTAAACGGCGGCAACAGCAGCCAGCGCGAACTCAGCAGCACGTTTTTTAGAGAAAATGTTTCGGAGACCGATAAAATCCAATGCATAGCTTCCCCTCCCTATTTCACTTTAGCATAACATAGGTTGGGGCAAAACGGGGTTTCAGAGAAGTTACGATTGGGTTAAAGTGGGGGGATACGTCAAACGTCAGGCGTCAAACGTCAAAAAAGTGAGACGTGAGGTTTCCCTCATGTCTCACTTTTTAGGCAGTAGCGCAAAACTAACCCTGTGACAAGAAGAAGCCCCCGGTTGATTTCAAGTAAGGACACGGATTTACACGGAAAAACACGGATTTTTTTGGTTTTATCCGTGAAATCTGTGTTTATCCGTGTCCCAAACAGGGTGACTTTTGCGGTATTGCCTTTTTAGGCAACACGCAACACGCAACACGCATCATTCCTTCAATCCGGCGATCTCCAACCCGCCCTCCAACACCTGCGGGACGAGGCGCTCGGAGGTCACTTCGCAGTACACGCGCAGCACCGGCTCGGTCCCGGAGAAGCGGATGAGCAGCCAGCCGTGATCGCCTAACTCGAACTTGTAGCCGTCTACCGTGACGATGCGCGTCACCGGCAGCCCGGCGATGGTCGCCGGCTGCGCCGCATCCAGGCGCGCGCGGGTCTCCGGGCGTTTTTCCGCCGGGAAGCGCGTGTCAATCCGGTCGTAGTAGTACGCCTGGCCGAGCTTCTCGAACAGCGTTTCCACCAGTTGCGCCGGCGTCTGGCCGGTTTCCAGCATCAGGTCAATGAAGTAGAGGTTGCCGAGCAGCCCGTCGCGCTCCGGGACGTTGCCCCGGAAGGCGTAGCCGCCGCTCTCCTCCCCGCCGATGAGGGCGTCGGTCTCCAGGAACTTGGGCGCGATGTACTTGAAGCCCACGCCCGTCTCGTGGATCGGCACGCCGTATAGCTCGCCCAGGCGGTTGAGCATCTGCGTGGTGGAGAGCGTCTTGACGATGGGGCCGCGCTCGCCGCGCACTTCGAGGAAGTAATAGGCCAGCAGCGCGAAGACGCGCAACTGGTCAATGAAGCGCCCGTGCTCGTCGCCGATGCCCATCCGGTCGGCGTCGCCGTCGTTGATCAGCAGCACGTCGGCCTGGCGGCGCACCGTCTCGGCGAGGGCCACGTCAATGTTCGGCGGGATCGGCTCTGGGCGCAGCATCTCCGGGAAGAGGGGGTTGCGCGCCGCGTGGATTTCGGCCACCGTGTTGCGCCCTCCGCCGAGCAGGCGCGGATACCAGCCGCCCGCGTTGCCCCACATCGGCTCGGCCAGGATGGTCAAGCCAGCATTGCGCAGCTTGGGCAAATCCACCAGTTGCCCCAGGTGGCTCAGGTACGCCGGATCGGGATCCCAGCGTTGCACGAGGCCCTTGCTTTCGGCCCGCTCGATGGGGACGCGGCGCACCATGTCCGCGCTGGCGGGGATGAGGGCCTCGATCTCGCGCAGGCCCTCCGGCGCTATCGCCCCGCCGAAGGGATCGCGCACCTTGAAGCCGTTATCGGTGGGCGGATTGTGGCTCGCGGTGATGTTGATCGCGCCGCCGGCCTCACGCTCCACCACGCTGTAGCTGACGATGGGCGTGGGGCAGGGGCCGGGCGTCAGCCACACGCGGATGTCGTTCCCGGCCAGCACCTCGGCGGCGGCGGCGGCGAAGTCCTCAGCGACATACCGCCGGTCGTGGCCGATCACGCAGCCCTTATCCGCCAGATCGTGCTGCTTGAGATACTCGGCGAAGCCCTGCGCGGCCCGCCGGACGTTATCGAACGTGTAATCCTCGGCGACGCGCGCGCGCCAGCCGTCGGTACCGAATTTGATGGTGGTCATTTTGGTCAGTCTCCTCTTGGTGTGATGTGGGTGATGGGTAACGGGTGAGGAGTAATGGGTGACGAATTACCCATCACCCATTATCTCTAACTGTTTATAACTTTGCCGGCCGGTCATAGCCGCGCAGATCAGCGTCCAATGACCAGATGAAGATGCGCCGGTCGCGGTGTAAATCGCATTGACGTTCATATTCTTGAATGATGGACAGGTCGCCCAGGCTGATGCCGCGCATAGCGCGATCTGGGAAATCGGCCAGGTATTGGCGCAGAGTTTCGGGTTCGAGCAACGGTTGTGGGACAGCCCACGGGAATTTACTGTCCAGCGCCTTCTGCACTTCATTGGTGAAGTGTATGGCGGTCTGCCGGCGCGCTTGTCCATTTGGTATATGCGCGATGTGATTACCCGTTTCGAGGATGGTCGCTATCGGTAGTAAGAGATTGACCTTCTCGGAAACATAGAACTCATATTTTTCGATTATAGCTTCCGCATCTTGGTCACGGCCTGGCACTTTCAGATAGTTGCAAAACACGCTGGTATCCACAAGCGCGATGGTCATTGCCCGTGAACCTCCGCCTTGAACGCTTCGAGCCGGGCCAGGGCTTGCGCGATTTGCTCGTCAGGTGGCGGGGGCGGTTGCTTGAAGCGTTGCTCCAAGATGCCCCGCGAGGTCAACTGCCCAACGTTGCCACGCGCGATAAGGCGCGGGTAGTCTTCGAGATCCGAGAGGCGCGCGAGGCGGCTATCGCCGGCGGTGGGATCGCGGTAACAGTAAACAACGTCGGGGATTGCTTCGAGGGGCAGGGCCGCCATCAGCGCGGGGTTGTGGGTGGTGAGCAACACGCGGAGCGAACGCTCGTTGGCAATTTGCCGGATATTGCGCATCAGCAGATCGGCGCGGCTTGGATGGATGCCGTTGTCAATCTCTTCGATGATGACCACTGAGCCGGCGGGGACAGAGAGCATCGCGGCGGCGACGGCCAGCACGTGCAAGGTGCCGTCGGAGAGCTTGGGCGCGTCGCAGCGGCGGTCTTGGCCGCTGAAGGTTTCCACAAGCTGCAACAACACATCCCCGCGCGGCGTTTCGATAAACTCGAGCGCGCGGATGTGCTGTTCCGGCAGAGATTGCACAAAATCCAGGATACGTTGCTTGTGGGAGGCATCCTGGCACAGTGTGTAGAGGACGCCGGAGAGGTTGTCGCCATCACGGTGCAGGTCTCGCTCTAGCTTTGGGACATAGTCCCGCATCGTGTGGGGCAGCGGGTTGAAAAACGCGATGTTTTCGAGAGCGCGTTGGAATTCTCCCGCGTAGGCGAGAATAAATTCCATTATCTCCGTGTTATAGTGCGAGAAACGTGCATTTTCTAATTGTGTGAACACGGCTTTGCGGGGATCGTCGCAGCGCCCCAGGGAAGGTGCAACTTCTTCAGGTTCAAGCAACGGATAGATACACCGCACATCCAGCCCCGTCTGGTCTGCGGGAGGCGCGGTGGTCTCGTAAAGCGTGCGCCAGCGCCCTTGCCCATCTCGCGTGCGCAAATGCTCTTGCGCTATGACCAGATCCGCCGCCTGCGGCCTGATGGTAACGTGAAGTTGGAGCGGTGGCTTGGTGCTACGTTGCAGATGACAGCCCAGGCCGAAAGTTTCCTCATCGAGGTAGCGAAGGTCGTACATTCCGCCCCGCAGCACCTTCTCACGGGTGAGTAGCTCAAATACTTTGTCCAGCCGATAAGACGCCAATGTGGATAAAAACTGCACGCCTTCTATCGCGTTGCTCTTGCCCGAAGCATTCGCGCCGATGAGCAAGGTCAACGGCCCGATGGGGAGGGTGGCCTCGCGATAGCTTTTGAAATTCCGCAGCGTGAATGCCGTGATCATTGGATCACCTTAGCTTATCTCGGCGAGAAAACTCACGCCGATTTCCGGCGCTTCCAGGTCGAAAATCTCCGCAATCGTCGCGGCGACGTCGGCGAAGGTCTCGCGCGTGCCCAGGTTGATGCCCGGCTTGACCGGTTCGCCGAAGACGAGCAGCGGGACGTATTCCCGCGAGTGGTCGGTGCTCGGCGTGGTGGGATCGACGCCGTGATCGGCGACAATCATGGCAATGTCGGTGGGGCGCATCGCCGCGCGGATGTCGGGCAGGGCCGCGTCGAAGGCGCGGAGCGCGCCGGCGTAGCCCTCCGGGTCGTTGCGATGGCCGTAAATCATATCGTACTCAATCAGGTTGACCAGCAGCAGCCCCTTGAAGTCGTCTTGCAGGAACTCCAGCGTAGCGGCGATGCTGTCCTGGTTGTTCGTGCGATGTTTGTTGAGCGAGATGCCGG
>SLSP01000543.1 GCA_007130345.1 Thermoflexales bacterium | reverse complement strand
TGATACGAGATGTAGATTTTCCGCGTGCGAATTTCATATATTTAGTAGGTCGCGTGTGGAAAAATCGGATTTTTGGACTTTTTTCAGGAGACTCATCCGTGTCCTTGCTTGAAATCAACCGGGGACATCTTATTGTCACAGGGTTAGTTTTGCGCTACTGCCAATCTTCTCATCCTCCATGCCCCAGGATATACCGATCTCTGACTCTACTGAAAGAACCCTAAAAAATTGAAGGCGATGTCGAGTGGGCAAGCGGCGGCCCACCGGGTCAAGCGTTGCCAGAGAATTTGCATAATCGCCTCCTTTTTTAACACAAAGGCGTAGAGGCGCTAAGTCGCAGAGAAATTTTTAATGCCCTTTGCGCCTTTGCCCCCCGGCGTCCTTGCGTTACATCTTCACAACCACTCTGCCGCAATCCCGCGCTGGCGGAATTCCTCCAGGATGCGCGGATCGTCGTCGTAAAACAGTGTCACCGACTTGAGGTTGGGCAACAGGGCGGCATCCTCGACGGATTGGATGTTGAAGATGTCGTCTTCGCCATCCCAGAAGGGGCAAAGCTCCCCGTAAATGTGGTCGCCGCCGTCCTGGTTGATGGCTTCGATGCTTGGGAGCAGTTCTGCCGGAATTTCCAACTGCTCGAAATACGCCCGCACTTCGGGAATGATCTCGTAGCCCTCTTCTTCGATGTCTATCTGGCGCTCCGTGTAGGCTTTGACAAACTCGTAGACGTCGAAGCGCGGCGTGAGGACGCCTTGCTCGTACATCAGCCGCTCAATCACCGCCAACTTGAAGTTAAAATCTTTGAATTGCACGCCGTCTGCCATTTCCTTCTCCCTCAAATTTGAAATTCCCTCACGTTATCTGCACGATTTGCGCCCCGATGCCGCAATCCTCGCAGTGGAAGGCGTAGAGCGCGGCGTCTATCACATCGTTGCGGATAGTCGCCGCTTTGACCTGGCCCACATAGAACATCAGCCGCCCGCATTGGGGGCAGGTGGGGACTTCGGGATTCTGCCACCATTCGGGATAGCCGCCCAGTTGCCCCAGACGCTCGTTGGGCCATTCTAGTTCTTCGCCGCGATACGGCTCTAGCGCGAGGCGATACGCTGACGCGACCGGCCCCGGCTCGCCTTCGTACTCACACTCGCCCTCGCGCGCCTGGTCGGGGTACGAGAGGTTGGCGATCAGTTCCACTTGCTGCTCCGCGCCGGGCAGCGCGCGATAGGCCAGTGCGTGGCCCACGGCGCTCTCGTCGCAGCACTCTTCTCCGCCCGCGAGGAACCAATGCTGCGCTTTGAGCGGCGAGGCCGCCAGCGGCTTGCCGGGCAGCAAGTCCAGCCGCGCGGTGAGCAGATGCGCTACCGGCGCGTGACACGTCCAGCCGCGATTTTCCGGTAGGAACTCGGCGGCGGGCAGCGGGAAGGCCAATCCCGGCGTGTGGCTGCAAGCGCCCTCTTCCACCTCGTAGGCGTTGATGTCCAACGCCTGGGGGCTGCAACGGCGGATGGCCGGCCCGGCGGCGGGGATTTCGAGATGATGGTCGGCGCACAGGGCCGCCAGTTCCGCCGATGCGCGGGCCAACTCGCCCAGGTGTTCCAACGCGCGCGGCGTATCCGCGCCGATGAGCAGGAGCGCGCGGTCTTTGTTGATGGCCGGCAGCTTCTTTCGCAGCATTGCCGCGAGCGCGTCCACTGCCGCGTCCGACGCGCCGCGCGCGACGAGCCGGAAGTTGCGGAAATCCATCCGATGCAGGCGGCGCAATTTCTCGATATTCCATTTAAGCACCTGGGCGGCGTAGGGCTGGAAGGCTTTTGCATCCAGGCGCAGGAGCTTGCCGAAGGCGTCATCCTCCAACTGCTCATTGAGCAAGTACCGCGCCAGCGATTTGCGCTGCCCGGCGGTCAGTTCCGCGAGCGGCGGGGCGTCGCCCATCTCGCCGATGGCCGGGTCGTACCACGCGGCTTGGGGCGCGGGTACCAGCGGCGGCGGCTCATCGCCCACCACGCGCAAGACCTCGGTAGAGCGCCAGGCCGTCCCCGGCGCAGGCAGAATCGTCAGCGGTTGATTGAGACACACCCAGGCCAGCGAACCATCCGCCAGCGGGAGCAGGCCGAACTCCTCGTCCTTGTCACGGCGACGGGGCAGCCCTTCCAGGCGGCCTAGCGGCGCGAGCGTATCGGGATCGAAGCGCCACACCTCATAAGCGCGCGGCTTGTTGTAGCCGTAATCCTTCACGCGCACCACCGCGAGCAGGTGGTCGTTCCAGAACGCCGCCGGGCTGCACACGGGCAATTCGCGCTCGTCCGCGATAGCCTGCCACTGCGCGGCGATCTTGCCGTCGAGCGTGAACGCTACCAGGCCAGCCCCTCCGGTCAACAGCACCCGCTCCCGCGCCAGATCAAAAGCGATTTTCACCGGGTAGAAGTGCAGTTCATTCCAGTAGAGGTTCGCCAGCAGCCGGTCGCCGCGCCCGATGAGCAGCCGGTCGGGTTTGGCGAGCGTCCAGGTGGCCCCATCGGACGCGATGAACACGTCCGGGTACTGCACCGGCTTATCCAGCGGGTCGCGTTGCCAGCGGCGCGCCTTTTCAAGCTCCGGCGACTGGTCGAAGAGCGCGACGAAACGCGGGTTGGTCGTGTCGCCCTGCCAGAGCGTGTGCGCCGCGCCGGTTTGGAGGTCCATTTGCACCAGGCCGCTGTGCGGTTGGCGGGTAGTCGGATCGGTGTAGGGATATTCGGCCATCTGGTAGGCCAGCGCGTGACGGCCATCCGGGTGCAAAATGACGTTGACGCCCAGTTTGCGCAACTTGCGCGGCTGCTGGGGGAAGGGGGCGGTGAGATCGATCAGAGCCGGATGAAAGCTCGTATCGTAGAGCAGCAGACCGTTGGGCGCGAAACCCACCGGGCCGTTGCAGTTCATGGCGTATTCGGCCACCACCTGCCCGCGCTGGATGATTTGCAGCGCGGAGCTAAAGCCGATGGCCCGCGCCAGAATCCCTGCGGGGGGATATTCGAAGCAATAGAGGGGTTCGGTGGTCATAGGGCGTCCTTTCCAGTGAGCATAGCAGCTAATGATGGTGGGAGCGTGAAGGTTAGTTCATCCTGTCGCGCCCGGTCGAAAAAGAAGGTGGCTCCGAGTATATCCGCGACAGCGCGTTCGGCAAGTATGAGCGTGACGTAGCCGCAGGGCCAATTTTGGTCAATACACACGGCGGCGTCCTTCCGGCCACGCGCCTTCCCAGCCACAGGGGAAATATCCGGCGTGAAACCAGGCCAGCATCTCGCGGAAGTAAGCCGTCTGGAGTTGTTCCGCGCCGATGATTTCTGCCAGCAGAAAGGAGACGAATTCGTAGACGTATTCATCAAGAAAATCTCTGGCGACTTCGGGAAGGGCTTGGGGGAGGTAGGGGCCGACGTTGCAATAGTCGAAGGCGTCCTCGCGGGCGCGCTGCCATAGCGGGCCGTAGACGCTCGATTCGACTACCTCGATGCAAGCCAGGGAGGGCGGCAAGAGGTGGCCGTTCGGGCCGTAGCGCGGAGCGTTCCGCGTTTGGAGCGGCGCGAGGGCGGCCTCCCACGAGGGAACCGCCGCGACGTTGCCCGGCTTGGGAGCGCCCGCGCGCCGGAACCACTTGATCTCGCCCAACATCTCCAATGCGCTGACACGGCCTGCGTCTGCGGGCCGTAGTCGGCGTCCACAGCCTCCCATTCGTCACCCAGTAATGTTTGCCAGTCTTTCACGTGATCTCCGCGAGGCGTTGAACTATACTAAACGCACGCTAAAAATTCACCACAGAGACACGGAGGACACAGAGAAACCCGTATAAAAACCCTCCGTGTTCTCTGTGTCTCCGTGGTAAAATGGAAAATTTACTGTGCGGTTAGTCTATCTATTGTTTGGCGTCTCGCAACGCCCTACCCGGCTCCACCTCTGCGAACGCTTCCGCGGCGGTCTTGCCGCCCCGGATGATTTTGGCAAAGCCCGGCGCGCACCTATCCACCGTGCTGATGGCGGGCAGGATGGCATTCCGAATCCAGGTTTGCGTCAGTGGTTCATCCTTGAAGCTGATGACGCTCTTGTAACGCACCTCGCCGTCCGCGAAATCCATCTCGAAATTGCCGACGCGCAGCCCGTAGTTCACGCGCGTCAGATACTCGGCGAAGACCAGGCGCAGGTCTTCGCGCACTCGGATGGGGAGCAGCACGTAGAACGCGAACTGTTCCCAATTGGGGTCAATCTGCGCAAAGCAGGTGAGGGGGAGGAATTTGGCCGGGTAGCGCACCTGATAGACCAGTTCATTTTCGACTTGGGCATAGTCCACATGTTGCGCGTCGAGAAAGCGTTGCAGCTCCAGAAAAGCCGGATGGGTTGGAATGGCGGCGGCGTCTTCAGGTGCGGTTTTCATGGTCGTCGCTCCTTGTCGGCAGCGGAAACAGCCGCCGGTAAAACTCAACGAGGTGTATCGCGCCGCTGTGCAGCGCGTCCAGGTTTTGCGGGATGACCTGCCCGTAGGTCTCCGCCTCGTAAAAGTAGACGCCGGTTTCCAGCAATTCGAGGTAGCGCGTGAGGAAGGCGTGGAAGGAGGGGGCCAGCACGATGAACTCACATTCGGTGATGTCCAGGATGACCTGTCCGGCGATGCCGGCTGGCCCCGGTGTGAAATCGAGCCACAGCCCACAGACGCCCTCTTGTTCTGCGATGGGGATACGGCGCGGGTGAAAGATGACGTTGCGGATGCGTCCCTGGTCTTGATAGTCATCAACGTACTCATCCTCACCCCAGCGAGCATAGTAGGTTTGCTGCTCCTGCCAACTGGTAAGAATGTTAGCGATGGGCAACAAGAGCATGGCATTGTCCAACCAGCGGATGCCTTGCTGCCAATCCTCGCCATCGTGGATGCGCAACGAGGCGCGGAAATCGGTGGGGAAGGGCAGACCGAGCGCGGCCTCGACGGCGGCGATCTCGGCCTCGCTCGCGCCGGGGCGCAGGGCGACGGGCCACTGTTGCGCGGCGAAAAACTGTTCCAGGCGTTGCCACAGGGTTTCTATGCTCAGGTAGCCGCTGTTGCTCACAGTTGGAAACTCAACCCGGCGCGCGCCGGCAACGCCTCTGGCAAGGTCTCCACGTAGGCGCGGATTTCATCTCGCACGCGGCGATAGTGGCTCAACGCTTCCTCCTCGGTCGGCGCGTTAGCGGCGAGTTTGGGCGGATCGTCGAAGCCGTGATGGATCACCATCGCGTGTCCCGGAAAGACCGGGCAGTTCTCTTGCGCGTGTCCGCAGACGGTGATGACGTAGTCGAAGGGTCGGTGCAGCACCTCGCCGACGAGCTTGCTGTGCTGCCCGGAGATGTCCACGCCGGCTTCGGCCATCACTTTGACCGCGTGGGGGTTCATCCCGTGCGTCTCGATGCCGGCCGAAGCCACTTCGAGCGTGTCGCGCTTCAGATGCCGCGCCCAACCTTCGGCCATCTGGCTGCGGCAGGAATTGCCGGTGCAAAGAAAGAGGATGTGTAATTTAGTCATCGTAGCTCCTTATGCTGACAATTTTCGCCGCCACACGCGGTCAACTCACCGGTGACGACACAAACAGATGTTTGGTGCGTTTACAGACCTCAACCAGCACGAGCATTGTCGGCACTTCGACCAAGACGCCGACTACCGCTGCCAGGGCTGCCCCGGAAGAGAGACCGAAGAGCATCGCCGCTGTCGCAAAAGCCAACTCGAAATGATTGGAGGTGCCGATCAGGCCAAGCGGCGCGGCGTATTCGTAGGGCAACTTGAACCATCTCGCAAAACCGAAGTAGGCCAACACAAAAATCCCGACGGTTTGGATGGTCAACACCACGCTAATCCACAAAATATGCAGCGGATTCTCCAGGATGACCTCCCCCTTAAAGGAAAAGAGCAAGATTAGGGTGACTAACAGGGCGATGATGCTGATGGGCGTCAGCGCCGGCACGAAGCGCTGGTCAAACCACGCCTGGCCCTGCGTCTTGATGATCCAGCGGCGCGAGAAATAGCCGGTAATCAGCGGCAAGGCCACGTAGATGCCGGTGGAGAGCAACATCGTCTCCCAGGGGATCGTGACGCCCACGCCGCCGAGCATCAGCGTCGCCACGGGGGCGAACAGCACGAGAATCATCAGGGACATCAACGCCACAATCACGAGCGTCAATTCCATGCTGGCGTCGGCCAGGTAATTCCAGACCAGAACCATCGCGGTGCAGGGGGCCACGCTCAAGAGCAACAGGCCGGCCGTATAACTGCGCCACAGCTCGATCTCTTGCCCCGAGCTGAGAATTTCCGTGCCGGTAATCAGCCCGCGGAACACGAACCCCAACAAGAAAATCGCCAGCAGATATTTGGTGACGGGTTTGATCAACCAGTCAATGACTACACTCAGGACAATCGGCTTGGGGTTTTTGGAGACCTTGACGACTTGGGAGAAGTCAATTTTGACCATAATGGGGTAGAGCATAAAGAACATACAGATAGCAATGGGAATGGATACGTGATAAATGGCGATGGCATCCAGCGTCGCGGCGAGGTTGGGGGCCAGACGGCCCAACAGAATCCCGGCGACGATACAGAGCAATACCCAGACCGTCAGGTACCGCTCGAAAAAAGATAAACGTCTCTCTTGTTCCATGATTTTAGCTCCTTTGAAAGTCGGTTGAAAGTTGCAAGTTAAAAGTCAAAAGTCACAAAATACTTCAATACCGGTCTACTAGTCGTTAATCAAGTAGTCCGATAGTCAACATGCTGTGCGTCTCAGCGACTCTGCGTTAAATTTTCGGGGTCTTCGGACATTCGTGGGGTAGACGACGGCCAAAGTCGAGAACCTTTCAAACATACCCCACATATGCGCGGAGAACGTTGGCGGCTACTAGATGTGGGTTGCTCAGGAAACCGATTACGTTTCGAATCCTGTTTACCCCACGAATCTCCGAAGACCC
>SLSP01000144.1 GCA_007130345.1 Thermoflexales bacterium | reverse complement strand
CGCGATTGGCCGACGGCGGCGGGCGGAAGGTGTCCAGGTAGGTCGTGTCCACGTTGCCGACGATGAACGGGGAGCTATCCACCACCTGGAAGAGAAATTCGAGATCGGTAGGCACGCCGGCGATGTGGAACTCGCGCAGCGCGCGGCGCAGGCGCAGGATCGCCACCGGGCGGTTCTCGCCCCACGCGATGACCTTCGCCAGCAGCGAGTCGTAATCTGCCGTGACCGCCAGCCCCGCGTAGAGCGCGCTGTCCACGCGGATGCCCGGCCCGCCCGGCTCCTTGAGATACGTGATCTCGCCGGTGGCCGGGAGGAAGCCCTGCGCGGGGTCTTCGGCCAGCACCCGCGCCTCGATGGCCGCCCCGCGCGACGTGATGTACTCCTGCGCGTACCGCAGCGGACGCCCCGCCGCCAGCCGCAACTGTTCCTTGACCAGATCGAGGCCCGTGACCATCTCCGTGACGGGATGCTCGACCTGGATGCGCGGGTTGACCTCGATGAAGTGGAACTGGCCGTCCTCATCCAACAGGAACTCCACCGTCCCCAGGCTGCGATAGTTGAGAGCGCGGGCCAGCCGGGCCGCCGCGTCGAAGATGTAGCCGCGCTGCGCATCGGTGAGGCCGGGCGCGGGGGCCTCCTCCACCAACTTCTGGCGGCGGCGCTGGATGGAGCACTCGCGCTCCCCCAGGCAGAGGACGTGGCCCGCGCCATCGCCCAAAATCTGCACTTCGATGTGGCGCGCGCGCTGCACCAGCGGCTCCAAATAGACCGTGGCATCGCCGAAGGCCGCCTGCGCCTCGCGCCGGGCCGCCGCGACCATCTCCACCAGCTCCTCCGGCGTGCGCGCCAGCCGGATGCCTCGCCCGCCGCCGCCAGCGGTCGCCTTCACCAACACGGGATACGGAACTTGCCGCGCGGCCTCCGCGGTCAGCGCGACCTCGGTGAGCGGCTCATCCGGGCCGGGGAGCACGGGCAGCCCCTCCTCGCGCGCGGCGCGGCGGGCCGCGAGCTTGTCGCCGACCTGGGCCATCGTCTCCGGGCGCGGGCCGACGAAAGTCAGTCCGGCATCCTCGACCGCCCGCGCAAAGTCGGGGTTCTCGGAGAGGAAGCCGTAGCCGGGATGAACCAGGCTCGCGCCGGTACGCCGCGCCGCGTCCAGCACGCGCGCGATGTTCAGATAGCTCTGCGCCGCCGCCGCCGGGCCGATGCACACGGCTTCATTGGCGTAGCGGACGTGCAGCGCCTCCCGGTCGGCCTCGGAGTAAACGGCCACGCTCGGCACGCCCAGATCGCGGCAGGCGCGCAAAATACGGATGGCGATTTCGCCTCGGTTAGCGACAAGTACCTTCACAAGCAAACCTCCTGTGGAGAATCAGGCGTGAAACGTCAAACGTCAAACGTCAGGGTTGGGCGGCAAGTATTCAGCCTCAAATGGCGGGCGCCCAGGACAGACAAAGCCCCTCGTAATTCCTAATTTTGACGCTTGACGTTTCACGCCTCACAACGGTATATTCCCGTGCTTCCGCTTCGGCGTGTCCACGCGCTTGTCGCGCAACATCTCCAACGCGGCGATGAGGCGAGCGCGGCTCTCTTCGGGCGCGATCACGTCATCCAGGTAGCCGCGCGCGGCGGCCACGAAGGGATTGGCGAAGGTCTCGCGGTACTCGCGGGTCAGGGTCTCGCGCTCGACGGCGGGGTCGGCGGCGGCGGCAATCTCCCGGCGGAAGATGATCTTGACCGCGCCCTCCGGCCCCATCACGGCAATCTCGGCGCCGGGCCAGGCCAGGTTCACGTCCCCGCCGAGGTGCTTGGACCCCATCACAATGTACGCGCCGCCATAGGCCTTCCGCAGAATCAGCGTGATTTTGGGGACGGTGGCCTCGGCGTAGGCGTAAAGCAGCTTGGCCCCCCGGCGGATGATGCCGTTGTGCTCCTGATCCGCGCCGGGGAGAAAGCCGGGCGTGTCCACCAGCGTCACCAGCGGGATGTGGAAGGCGTCGCAGAAGCGGATGAAGCGCGCGCCCTTCTCGGAGGCGGCGATGTCGAGGACGCCGGCGAAGTGCGCGGGCTGATTGGCGACGAGGCCCACCGGCTGCCCGGCGAGCCGCGCAAAGCCCACCACCAGGTTCTCGGCGTAGGCGCGCTGCACTTCCAGGAACTCGCCGCTATCGGCCAGCGCGGCGATCACGTCGCGCGCGTCGTAGGGCTGCTGCGGATCATCAGGGACGAGGGTGGCCAACTCCGGGGTGGCGCGCTGCGGATCGTCCTCGGAGGCAACGACCGGCGGCGGCGTCAGGTTGTTCGGCGGCAAAAAGGAGAGCAGCCAGCGCACCTGCGCCAGCACGGTGTCCTCATCCGGCGCGGTGAAGTGCGCCACGCCGCTGCGCTGCGCGTGGACGCCAGCCCCGCCCAGGGCTTGCGCGTCGATGGCCTCGTGGGTCACGGCCTGGATCACCTCTGGGCCGGTGATGAACATCGTGCCCGTGCCCTCGGCCATAAAGACGAAGTCGGTGATGGCCGGCGAGTAGACCGCGCCCCCGGCGCACGGGCCGAGAATCACGGAAAGCTGCGGAATCACGCCCGAAGCGCGGACGTTGCGATAGAAGATGTCGCCATACCCGGCGAGCGCGTCCACGCCCTCCTGGATACGCGCGCCGCCGGAGTCGTTGAGACCGATGACGGGCGCGCCGTTCTGGTACGCCAAATCGAGCAGATGCGCGATCTTGCGCCCGTGCGCCTCGCCGACGGAGCCGCCGAGCACCGTGAAATCCTGCGCGAAGACGTAAACCGGGCGGCCTTCGATTTTGCCCGCGCCGGTCACGACGCCATCGCCCAGAAAACGCCGCCCCTCCATCCCCAGGCCCACGGCGCGATGCTGCACGAACGCGCCGATTTCGGAGAACGTGCCGGGGTCGAGCAGCGCGGCAATCCGCTCGCGGGCCGTCCCCTTGCCCTTCTCGTGCTGCTTGGCAATCCGCGCTTCGCCGCCGCCCTGATGGGCTTCCGCGCGTAGCTTCTGCAAATGCTTGTCAGTCGTATTCATCGGATGGCTATCCCTCCTTGACCCTTTCCCACGTAATAATAACACCTTGGGAGGCAGAAAGTTACGCCCCGCAAGAGTTTACCTTGTAAGCGTAACTTTTCAAGTCCGTGGGTGTTGTAGTATGTGCAAGGCATACCGACTAAAAACAAACCATAAAACCGTGCAATCGGCGACTGTCTACCCATTACTATACGCTATCGCGAGGGGGAAGCCCGTTCATTCACCCACGACGTCTTGGAGTTATCCCAAAACCGCCTATAATCAGGGGGGGAGAGGCTCACGTGAGGGTTACGTCTACGCACGCTATACGCCAGAGTCCACGTACCAGACAAGCCTCGGGAGGGAGGGATGAATGAACGAGACCAACGAGCAGGAGTTGATTGCACGGGCCAAAGAGGAGCCGGAAGCGTTTGGAGAACTCTACCAACGCTACGTCCGACGGATTTATAACTACCATTATCGACATACCAGCAACCGGGCGGACGCCGAGGATTTGACATCGCGCACATTTTATAAGGCACTGCGGAACCTGAATCGCTACCAGGATCAGAAGGGAGCCACATTTCAGTCCTGGCTGTTCAGAATTGCGCACAACCTTGTCGTCAACTGGTATCGAGACCGGAGCCGACATCCTGAAGTGTCCGTCAACGCGCTCGAACCGCTATCCACCGAACGGGGAAATCCGCAGCAGGCCGCCGAGCAGTCCGAGCAACAAGCGTGGCTGCTCCAGATACTTGACACCCTGCCGGAGGATCGCAAAACGCTGCTGATGTTAAAATTTGTGGAATGTATGACCAACGCCGAAATCGGCGAGGTTCTGGGAAAAACCGAAGGCGCTGTCAAAGCGCTCTATTATCGAACGTTGAGCAATTTGCGTGACACCGTCACCGTGGGAGAATAACCGATGAACGAACTTTTTACCGTTGCCCAAAACGTACCCCTCGAGATTCACCTGCCCGAAGAAGAGCAACGCCGCCTGGAAGATGCCCTCGCCGACGCGCTACAAACAACCTTCCCGCCGGACGACAACTTCATTGTTAGCCTGGAACAAGGGTTAGTCCAGGAAGCGCAACGCCAATATGCCCGGCAACAACTGCTGCAAACCCTGGGCATCCTGGGCGGCGGCGGCCTGACCATCATCGCGGGAATCGTGGGCTTTCTGGTGTTGCGTCGGCAGCACAAAGAAAAACAGACCGAGGAAACCGCGCCCCAAGAAGAAGCGCCGGGCGACATCTCCGCGGCGGTTCCCGGCGTTCGTCACCCAGAGCCGCGAGCTGATCGCCAAGCTGCCGGTGTCGAAGATTTGCGGGTACAAGCCAGGTCGCTTGTCCTCTCAACGTGAAGGCCCGACGCGGTAAGGCTTGCGAGGGCTAGAGCACATACGCCTTGAGAGGCAGTTCCTGCCAATCGAACACAATCTTGCTTGAACAAGCTCCCGGCTAACTGCAATTGAAAGACATAATCGTTTGGGTGATGCGCTGGCGTGGCATCCCTGAAGCGCGGGTTGCGGGATGGTGGCCCGTGCTGTCGGAGGCGGAGCGGAAGCGTGCCGCACGCTTCCGCTTCGACGATCACCGGCGGGTATTCGTGGTAGTTCACGGCGCGGCGCGATGGTTGCTAGGGCGCGTTCTGGGCCGCCCGCCGGGGGCGCTGCGCTTCGAGAAGGGGGCGTGGGGCAAGCCGGTGTTGGCGGACGAACCCGATGTGCAGTTCAATCTCTCACACACAGAGGGTATGGCGATACTGGCGGTGGGTGCATCGAGGCTCGGCGTGGACGTGGAGCGTGTCGAGCGGGCGTTGGATTGGTTGCCGCTGGCCCGGCGTTTCTTCGCTCTCCAGGAGATCGCAGCATTGGAAGCTCTCCCGTCGAGTGAACAGCGGCGGGCCTTCTTCCAGTGCTGGACGCGCAAGGAAGCCTACCTCAAGGCGCGGGGGGCGGGGTTGTCGCTGCCGCTGGATGCCTTTGTCGTCACGGTGACAGGCCCGGCGCGCTTGCTAGACGACGACGTCGCCGGGTGTTGGACGCTGCACGCGCTCGACGTGGGCGTGCAGCACGTCGCGGCGATGGCAGTGGCGGGCGCGGGGCGTCAAGTCACACTGCGGGAGCTCCCCGCGCCTCTGGACGTGTTTGAACCGGGTGCATGTACTATCGCCGGGTGATAAAGATCAGCCGCCTCCTCCCCGCGTCCCCGATACGGGTACTTCGAGCTTTTTGAAATGTTACCCCAAAAATATCGCGCAACTAATCCCCGTAACGCAAAATTAACCGATTACATAGCCACCACAAACGCAATCGCCAGCCCCCCGTCGTGGCTCAGGCTGACGGCCCACTCGGTGAGGCCGCGCGCCTCAGCCAACCGCGCGGCGTGCCCGTGTAAACGCAGATAGGGCTGCCCGCTGATCTCGTTGAGCACCTCAACCTCGTGCCAGCCCACGCCCACCGGGGACATCAGCCGCATCCCCACGCCGAGGGCTTTGGCCGTGGCCTCCTTCGCCGCGAAGCGCGCTGCCGCTTCTGCCGGACGCCCCCGGATGCGCGCAATCTCTGCGTCCGTGCAGACGCGATGCAGGAAGCGGTCGCCGAAACGCTCCAGCGCGCGGACAACGCGCGCGATCTCCACGACATCGACGCCGGTAGCGAGCATCGCGCTTACGCCTCCGGCTCCGGTTCGGCCACCGATAGCGCGAAGTTCTCCGGGTCAAGCCAGCGCCGGGCTATCTCCCGCACCTGCAACGCGGTCACGCGCTCGATCATCTGCTGGTATTGCTGCAAATAATCCAGCCCCAGGCCGTAGCGCTCGATGTTGGTGAGCGACTGCGCCACGCCCTCGTTGGTCTCCAGTTGCAGTGGCAAGCTGCCGGTGAGATAGGATTGCGTGTCCTGAAGCTCATCTTTGGGGACGAGGCTCTCGCGCATCCGCCGCAACTCCGCCAGGATGAGATCGAGGGCTTGCTCCACGTTGGCAGGATTGATCCCGGCAATGACGCGCCACGCGCCCGGCCCGTGTCCGCCATCGATTTTGCTGTAGACGTAGTAGGCCAGCCCGTTGCTCGCGCGCACGCTCTTGCCCAGTCGCCCGTACATCCCAAAAATGCCCAGGATGGTGTTGGCAACGTAACAGGGAATGAAGTCCTCGTGGTGACGCGAGGGGCCGGGCCAGCCGAGCATCAGGTTGCTCTGCGTCTTGTCGGGGATGGCCACCCGCTGCTCGCGGCGGCCCGCGATGGGCGGCACATCGGGCAGCGGCGGACGCGCGGGGCGCGTGGCCGTCCAATCGCCAAAGGTCGTGGCGATGATGTCGGCGGCTTCCTGCGCCTTGACCGCGCCCACCACCGCGATCACCATCCCCTGGGGCGAGACGTAGCGCCGATGGAAATCCGCCAGATCGTCGCGGGTGATGTTCGGCACGGTCTCCGGGTAGCCGATGAGGCTCCGGTGATACGGGTGCGATTCCGGGTAGGCCAACGCGCTGAAGTTGAGCGCGGCCATCCGCCGGGTGTCGTGGACGCGCTCCTGGAGGCTGGTCATAATCTCGGCGCGGGCCTTCTCCACCTGCGGCACGCGGAACGCGGGGTTGCGCAGCGAGTCGCCGAGGATGTCCAGCAGCAGCGGCAGGTGCTCGGCCAGCCCCTTCCCGCCGAAGCTGGTAATGTGAGTGCCGCCGCCCATCCCGAAAGACGCGCCCACCGATTCCACCTCCTCGTAAAGCTGGTCGAAGGCGCGGCGCTCCGTGCCGCGTTCCATCACATCGACGGAGAAGCTGGCAAGCCCGCACTTTTCGCGGGGTTCGTCCTCGCTCCCGGCTTCGACGTAGCCGTGAACCACCACCGAGGGACTGGCGAAGTTCTCGCGCGCCAGCAGGGTGACGCCGTTGGGCAGCGTCTTGCGGAGCACGTCATCGGGGCCGGGATAGGCGTAT
>SLSP01000028.1 GCA_007130345.1 Thermoflexales bacterium | reverse complement strand
GCGATGACCAAAAAGCGATTGGTGTAGGCCAGCAGCAACAGCGATAAAGCCGGGAATAAGAGCGCCGGCGTGGTCAACGTAATGTCCATAATCAACTCCCTCGTGAACGCGACAGGTCTAGTACAGCGCGGCGGAAGTCCCTCCCCAGTTAGCCCCGCTCAGAGCGGATCGTCAGATCCGCGACTACGTGGCGAACCGGGGAACTGACGTTCCCCTTGGAGCACATTCAACTGGGGCGTTGTTTAAGCCGCGCTTTACGAGCCGCCCCCGAGGACGGGGGCTTGGAGCGTACTCATAAAACTGATCGGTTACTTCAGATCAATGATGGATTTTATGACGTTTGACGTTTCACGTTTCACGTTTGACGTTTGACGCATGACGTTTCACGAAGGAGTCTCTCTAATGCAACGGCGCGTGAAGCTGGCAATCATAGTCATGGGGATCAGCGGGCTGGTCGCCGAGATCATACTCCTGCGCGAACTCCTGACGGTGTTCTCCGGCAACGAGTTGAGCATCGGCATCATCTTCGCCAACTGGCTGATCCTGGAGGCGTGCGGGAGCTTCTTCCTCGGCCGGCTGGCGGAGAAGTCCCGACGACGCCTGGAAACCTTCACCGGCCTCTCCCTCCTCTTCTCGCTGGCCTTCCTCGCGGCGATTGTGGCGACCCGGCTGCTCAAGCGCGCCCTCGGCGTGTCGCTCGGCGAACCGCTCGGCCTGTTCCCGATGAGCTACACGTCCTTCCTGATCCTGCTCCCGGTCAGCGTGCTGCACGGAGCCTTGTTCACGCTCAGTTGTCGCATTTACGCGGAGACCGCCGCGCAAGACCCCGCCACCGCCGGGAAGGTCTACGTGTACGAGACCCTCGGCACGCTCATCGGCGGTATCGTCAGCACCTACCTGCTGATCCCGCACCTGAACGCCATCGAGGCGGCCCTGTGGATCGCGCTGCTCAACTTCGCGGTGGGCCTGGGACTGCTCGCGGCGCGTTGGCGGCGGGGCCGGCTGCCCCAAGCGCTGGTCATCGTCCTGGTCGCGCTGCTCGGCCTTTCGAGCTACAGCCTCTTCAGCGGGCAAGCGGAGCGCTGGCATCAGGCCGTGATCGCGGCGCAGTGGCGGCCCCTCAATGTCGTGCATTACCAGAACTCGCACTACGGCAATCTCTGCGTCGTCGAGAACGAGGGGCAGTACATCTTCTTCCAGGATGGCCTGCCGATACTGTTCATCCCCGCACCGGACATGATCGCCGTCGAAGAATTCGTCCATCTGCCGCTGCTGGCGCATCCCGCACCCGCGAACGTCCTGATTTTGAGCGGCGGGGCCGGCGGGGTCATCCACGAAGTGCTGAAACATTCCCCCATCGAGACCGTCACCTATGCGGAACTGGATCCGCTGCTGCTGACGCTCATCCGGCAATTCCCCACGCCCCTGACGGAGTCCGAGTTGCAAGACGCGCGCGTGCAAGTGCGCCACATGGATGGCCGCCTGTGGCTGGCGACGACGCCGCACACGTATGACCTGATCTGGGTGGGGATGCTGGAGCCGGGGAGCTTGCAGACGAACCGCTTCTTCACCCGCGAGTTCTTCGCGCTCGCCGATCAACGCCTGCACGAAGACGGCATCCTGGTCTTGGGGCTGCCCGGTTCGCTGACGTTTCTGCACGAAGCGTTGCAAAATCTCAACAGCACCATCTACTACACGCTGCGCAGCGTCTTCCCCTACGTCCGGGTGATTCCGGGCGATGGCCGCAACCTGCTCCTGGCCTCGCGCTCTGAGGCGGTGTTGGCGGTGGATCAGGCGCGGATTATCGAGCGGTTGAGCGCGCGGAACATCACAACCGACGGGCTGGTGCCCTGGCATATCGAGAACAAGCTACATCCCGGTTGGCAGATGTGGTTCGCGCAGTTTATCGAGGGGCGCGCGCAGCGGATCAACGCCGATTTCCGCCCCCTGGGGGTCTTCTACAGCATCGCCCACTGGAACGTCGTGTTCGCGCCGGGCTTTGGGCGGATTTTCAACCACTTTGAGCGGATCAACGTCGGCCTCGTCGCGCTGCTGATCGCGCTTGGCCTGGGCCTGTACTTCCTCTATCGGCACCGCCGATCCGCCCGCGCCTCAGACGGCGTCCCGGTGGGGATTCCCTTCGCCATCATCACCACCGGATTCGCCGGGATGCTGTTCGATCTGGTGAGCATTTTCGCGTTCCAGGCGTTGTACGGCTACGTGTTCGCGTGGATTGGGCTGCTGGTCGCCGCGTTTATGGCCGGGGCCGCCGCCGGCGCGCTGTTGATCACCCGCGTCATGGCGGAGGCACGGGATCAGCGGCGGCTTTTGCTGCGCTTGGAGGTGAGCATCATCGTGCTGGCGCTGGGCCTGCCGGTGATCTTGCATGCGCTGCACACTTTCGTCGGCGCGCAGATCGCCTTCACGCTATCCCGGACGCTGTTCTTGGGAATCCCGTTGCTCTGCGGACTGGCCGTCGGCGCGCAATTTCCGTTAGCCAACCAGCTATATCTGCAAGCCCCCGCGAGCTTGAGCCAGACCGCCGGCCTACTGTACGCCGCCGATCTGCTCGGCGGCTGGTTGGGCGGCATCGTCGGCGGCGTGGTGCTGCTCCCCGTCCTGGGCCTGGGAGGCACTTGCCTCACCATAGCCCTGCTCAAGCTGGCGAGCTTTCTGGTCGTCTACGCGGGGTGATTGGGGATGCGCGTCACGCCGGAAGGGTCAGCTCGCCGCGCAAGCTGATCTGCATCAGCGACTTGATCGTTTCCAGCGCGTACTCCTGGCTGAAGAGGTAGAACATCTTGGTCAGCGCGGCCTCGGCGGTCATGTCGAAGCCGCTGATGACGCCCCGCCGGGCCAGCGCGGAGCCGGTGGCGTATCCCCCCTGATTGACCGTGCCGGTGAGGCACTGCGTGCAGTTGACGATGACCACGCCCCGGTCGGTGGCCGCTTGCAACGCGGTCATCAGCGGGACGTTGGCCGTCGGCCCGTTGCCCATCCCGTAGGTCTCCAGCACCAGCCCCTTGAGCGGCGGTTTGAGGACGTTGTCCACAATCTCGGCGGGGATGCTCGGAAAGAGGCGCAGCGCGCCCACCTGGGCCGGCGCGAGGGCCTGGACGTGCAGCGCGCCGCTCCCGTTGGGTGGGGGCAACAGCAGCGCGCGGTTTAGCTCGATGTGAATGCCCACCGTCGCCAGCGGCGGGAAGTTGGGCGAGGCGAAGGCGTTGAAGCCCTCGGCATCGACTTTGGTGGCGCGGCAGCCGCGCAGCAGTCGGTTGCCAAAGTAGAGGCACACTTCGGGGATGGCGTGGTGCGCCGCGATCAGCATCGCCGGGATGAGGTTGGCCTGTGCGTCGCTGCGCATCTCCGAGAGCGGTATCTGCGAACCGGTGAGAATCACGGGCTTGCGCAAGCCCTGGAGCATAAAGGCCAGCGCCGAGGCCGTGTACGCCATCGTGTCGGTGCCGTGAAGTACCACAAAGCCGTCGTACTCCTGATAATGCCGGGCAATGTCCTCCGCGATGCGCAGCCAATCGTCCGGCGTCATATTCGAGGAGTCCAGCAAGGGCGTATACTCGCGCAGGGTGTACGCGGGCATCTCGGCGGCGCGCATCTCCGGCATCTCCGCCATCCGCCCCTGCAAATAGCCCGGCGCGGGCGCGTACCCCTCCGGCGTCCGCACCATCCCGATAGTCCCCCCGGTGTAAATGACGTAAACCCGTCGCTTCATCCCGCCTCCTCGTGGCAATGTCGATCCGATAGCTGATTGTATGCCGAAACCGCGAAAAAACCACGCTACCTTTCACGCTCCGAGAATTGTATGTCGCATCAGCCATGCTATACTGGTACAGAAGTAATGCGTGTTGCGTAATGCGTATTGCGTAATTTACGCAACACGCAACACGCAACACGCAACACGCAATACTCAGCACATCAACCATACTTCAATGGCGGACTTTGGAGGACTTTATGGCGCAGGTTCAGGACTTCGTGCAGCGCGTAGTAGAAAACATCGAGCGGGTGATTGTGGGCAAGCATCAGACCGTGCAACTGGCCGTCATCGGCCTGCTCTGCCAGGGCCATCTGCTCATCGAGGACGTGCCGGGCGTGGGGAAGACGATGCTGGCGCGCAGTCTGGCGCGCTCGCTCGGCTGTTCCTTTGGGCGGATTCAGTTCACGCCGGATATGCTGCCCAGCGACGTGACCGGCGTTTCCATCTTCAACAAGGCCACGCAGCACTTTGAATACCAGCCCGGCCCGATTATGGCCCAGGTTGTGCTCATCGACGAGATTAACCGGGCGACGCCCAAGACCCAGGCCGCGCTGTTGGAGGCGATGGAGGAGCGCCAGGTCACGGTGGATGGTACGAGCTATCCGCTGCCCCGCCCCTTTATGGTGATGGCGACCCAGAATCCGGTGGAGTACGAGGGCACGTTCTCGTTGCCGGAGGCGCAACTCGACCGCTTTGCGATGCGCATTGGGGTGGGCTACCCGTCTCTTAGTGATGAAATCGAGGTGCTGGATCGCCAGCAATTCCGCCATCCCGTGCAGACGTTGGAAGCGGTGGCTTCGGTTGACGACGTTTTGGCCGCGCAAGAAGCCATCAAGTCGATCTACGTCTCGCCTGTGGTCAAGGAATACATCGTCCGCGTGGTGCAGGCCACCCGTCAGCACGACGACATCTACCTGGGCGCCAGTCCGCGCGGCAGCTTGACCCTGTATCGCGCGGGGCAAGCGCGCGCCGCCATCCACGGGCGCGACTTCGTGCTGCCCGATGACGTCAAAGCCGTCGTCCCCACCGTCCTCGCGCACCGGCTGATTATCAGCCCCGGCGCGCGTCTGCGCAACGTCACCGCGCAGGATGTGCTGGAGACGCTGCTTCAGAAGCTGCCCATGCCTGAAGGCGGCCACAAGCCGGTTACAGCGTAGGCTATGAACGCGAATCAATCCCGCCTGAAGTTGAACACCTGGCTGCTGCCCGCGCTCGTCGGGGTGACTTTGCTGGCGGATATTTTCACGCTGTATCGCGGCTGGCGCGTGATTTTTGTGGGCTTGGGCCTCGCGCTGGCGGCGAGTTATCTTTGGGCGCGGGCGTTGGCCTATGGGCTGAAGCTGACCCGCGAGATGCGCTTCGGGTGGGCGCAGGTCGGCGACCGCCTGGTGGAGCGCTTCACGCTTCTTAACGCGGGATGGGCGCCGGCGGTGTGGGTGGAGGTGCAGGACGAGTCCACGATGCCCGATTACCACGTCAGCCGGGGGACGGGCTTCTCCGGCAGCAACTCCCTCCGCTGGCACACCGAAGCCCAATGCCAGCAGCGGGGCCTGTTCATCCTCGGCCCCACGCGCCTGGAAACCGGCGATCCCCTGGGCGTCTTCTCCGTGACGCTGGACTATCCCGCCACGATGCCCCTGCTGGTGCTGCCTCCCATCGTGCCCCTGCCGGAGATCGAAGTCGCGCCCGGCGGGCGCTCCGGCGACGGCCATCCTCGCGCCAACGCCGTGGATCGCACGGTCAGCGCGGCGAGCGTGCGCGAGTACGTGCCCGGCGACAGCCGCCGCTGGATTCACTGGCGGACTTCGGCCCGGCGCGACGACCTGTACGTGCGCCTCTTTGACAGCACGCCGGCGGGCGACTGGTGGATTCTGCTGGATATGGAGCGCGATGTGCAACTGGGGCACGGGCTGGACGCTACCGACGAGCACGGCGTCATCCTGGCCGCGTCGCTGGCCGACCAGGGCGTGCGCCTGCGCCGTTCCGTGGGCCTCGTCGCTCACGGCGAGCGCCTGGTCTGGCTGCCGCCGGCTTCCGGCGAGGGCCAACGGTGGGAGATTCTGCGCGCCCTGGCGCTGGTCAACCAGGGCCAGCATCCCCTGGCCGAGATGCTGATGCGCGTGCGGTCGGGCATCGGCCAACACACCAGCGTCATCATCATCACGCCCTCCCTTTCCACTGAGTGGGTCGAATCGCTGGTGCCTCTGGTGCGCCGAGGGGCGGCCCTCACCGTGCTGCTGCTCGACCGGCGCTCCTTTGGCGGGACGGGCAATCCGGCGTTTATCGAAGAGGCGCTGCTCAACCTGGGCGTGGCGAGCTATCGCATCAGCCGCGACGTGCTGGATCGCCCGGAACTGCGCCCCGGTCAGCAAGGGCGTTGGGAGTGGCGCGTCTCAGGGACGGGCAAGGCCGTGCCCACGCGCCCCCTCGATCACGCGCCCTGGAAGGTGCTAGGGTAGATGAAGACCATCGGACGCTGCTTGCGGTTCTTAGGGCCAAAGGGCATCCTCCTGTGGCTGTTGCTGATGCTCGCCTTGCAGAGTGTGGCCTACGGCATCGCCGATGTCGTGCGCGGGTTGGAGTATCCTCTGCTCTCGTGGGCCGTCCTCATCGCCGGGACGCTGGCCTGGCTACTGGCCCTCCTGCCGCTGTCGGGACGTTGGGCCGCGCTGTTGGGCGGGCTGGTCGGCCTGAAGCTGATTTTGATACGGGTGGGGCAGCTTTTTCCGCTAATCGTGGATAACGCGCGCGCGCTGGGTCTCTTCCTGGTCGAACTGGCCGTCTGGTATTGGGAAGGCCCGCCGGACTGGACGCGGTCTCCCGTTGCCCTCCTCGCGCTTGGGCAGGATATGGGCGCGCTGTTGATCCGGGGCTGGACGTGGATCACGGCGTTGCTGGCGGGCACCGCCGTCTACGATCCTGTGGGCACCGCGCTGGTCTGGGCGGCTGGCGCGTGGGCCTGCGCCTTCTGGGCCGGCTGGTGGGTGCGCTGCCGCCGGCGTCCGCTGTTGGCCGTCTTGCCCGGCGGCGCGCTCCTCGCGATAGTGCTTTCATATACCGGGGCCAGTTCTATGACCTTGCTCGGGCTGGTCGGCCCGACGTTGCTGTTGCTGGCCGCCGTCCACTTCCGTGAGCGGGAGCTGCATTGGATTGTGACCAACGTGGATTTCTCGCGCGATTTGTGGATGGACGTGCTGGCGATGGCCTCGCTGTTG
>SLSP01000459.1 GCA_007130345.1 Thermoflexales bacterium | reverse complement strand
TGACTTCCTAGCTTGAAGTATATGCTACGTAGCGCGGTTAGTTGTTATCGAGCGTTCGCCGATAGATGTCATCCATCGTTTCGTGCTTTCTGCGGCGCTTGGGCTTGCGGCGATTGCGCCGGGATTTCTCTTGGTCAACCTGCGCTTCGCGGAAGGCGATTTCCATTGGCGAGAGCATTGGGGCCTCGTCGTCGTCTTCGCTATCTCCCAGGTAATCTCCCGCGTCCAACTGCATCGAGAGATCGATCTGGCGCTTGCGGCGATCCACTTTGATGACCTTGACCTCGATCTCCTCGCCCTCTTTGACGATGTCTGAGGGGTTGCGCACGTACTGGCCCATCTCGCGCACGTGGAGTAGGCCGGGACGCTCGGCGCCCACATCGACAAACGCGCCATAGCGCTCCATGCGCGCGACTTTGCCGGTGAGTACCTGGCCCTCGGAGATCTCGCTCCAGTCCACCTGGGGAGGTTCCACCAGGGTCAGGCCGATGCGACCCAACTCGGGGTCCACATTCAGCACCCAGACCTCGACTTCGTCGCCTTCATTCACGATGTCGGTGACTTTCTTAATCCGTTTGGTCGAGAGGCGGGAGATGTGAATCAGCCCTTCGCGCTCCACACCCAAATCGACAAAAGCCCCGTACAATTCTGTGCGGGTAACTTTCCCCTTGAGCTTCATTTTGGGCGTAATTTCTTCGATAGACGTTGGTTGTTGTATAGTTTCTTCCGGCATCCGCAATCACTCCTTAATTGATATATAACGGGGCTATTATAGCGCAGGTACCCTCAATGTCAACTGGGTTTTTAACGCTTTCCAAACTCCTTCCATTCGCGCTGGAGACGGCGTTTTTCATCGCGGTTGGCAATGGTCTGACGCTTGTCATACAGGCGTTTGCCTCGCGCGACCGCGATTTCGACTTTGGCATATTTGCCCACAAGGTACATGCGCAACGGGACGATGGTTATACCCTGCTCCTGGGTATCCCGTTCCAGACGATCTATCTCGCGCTGATGCAAGAGCAGCTTGCGCGGGCGCTTGGGTTCGTGCGTCCACATCCCTGCCTGGTCATAAGGCGCGATGTGGACTTCCAGCAGCCACGCTTCTCCGTGGCGGATTTGGACGTAGCCCTCGCGCAAGCTCACCCGGCCCGCCCGTATCGACTTGATCTCGGTGCCTTTGAGCGCGATACCGGCCTCGTAGGTGTCCTCGATGTGATACTCGTGGCGGGCCTTGCGGTTGGTGGCGATGACCTTGATGTCACGAGTCATCATTGGCCTTCTAACAGGTACTCAATGGCGCGTTGGAGTTGCGTATCTTCGGGGCGCTCGCCATCTTCCAGGGGAGCGGGGATTTCGACGTCGATGTTAGGCGCGAGGCCGTTGTCGTGCAGCACCTGCTCGTTGGGCGTATACCAGCGGGCGATGGTCACGCGCAACTCCGAACCGTCGCGGAGCGAGTTGGGACGTTGCACCGAGCCTTTGCCGAGCGTCGTCCGGCCAATGAGGATGCCCCGCCCGCGATCCTGGATGGCCCCCGCGACAATTTCTGACGCGCTGGCGCTGCCGCCATTGACCAAGACCACCAGCGGAATGTCCTCTCCGACGCCACCATCGTAGGAGTAGAAGCGCGACTCGCGGCCAGAGCTATCCCGCTCAATGGCGACCAGACCTTCTTCCAAGAAGATGTCGGCGACCTTGATGGCCTGATCCAGCCAGCCCCCTGGATTGTCGCGCAGGTCGAAGATCAAAGCGCGGGGTTCCTGGGCCAATAGCTCTTCGAGCGCGTCCTCGACGCGCTGGCTGGCCCGCGCATCGAACTCCAACAGGCGCAGATAGGCGATGTCGTCATCGAGTATCTCGTATTCCACCACCGCGATCTCGATGCGCGCGCGGGTCACGGTGATGATGAACGTGTCCGAGCGTCCAGAGCGGGCAATTTCGAGCACGGCATCGGTGCCGGCTGGCCCGCGCACGTAGCTGATGGCTTCGTACAGGCCCATGCCCACGATGGACTGCTCGCCCACCGCGAGGATCAAGTCGCCGGGCATGACACCCGCGCCCTCGGCCGGCTGGCCGGGCAGCAGGCTGACCACCTCGAGATGCCCGTCATCGCGCATTGTGACCATCGCCCCGATGCCTTCAAACTCACCGCTGGCGTCTTCCTTCATGATCTCGGCGATTTCCGGCTCGATGAAAGAGGTGTAAGGATCGTCCAGCGTGGCTAACATCCCCCGGATGGCCCCGTGCGCCAATGTCTCCGAGTCGGGAATTTCGCCGTAGTATTGGCGTTCCAGCAACGCGAGTACGTCTTCCAGCAACTCGTAGTCGAAGTTATCGCCGGTGATAGGCGGCGTTGTCTCAATAGGGGGAAGCACACCCTCCGTCGCAGGTGGATCGCCGGGTTCTATGACGATGGGCACCGAGGGTTCGGGCGTGACCGCGCGCCCGCGCGCGCCGCCCGTGATGTGCCCCACGAGCAGTCCGCCGAGGAACGCGCCGCTGATGAACAGCGCGATGACAATCAGGATACTGACAATAATCAAGGTCTTTTTCATAGGTAGACTCCCTGGTTACGGTAAAAGGGGTTCCAGATGCGCTAGCGCTGCCTGGAGCGCGGCATCTTGCCCCACTTGGGGGGATATTGACACGTCGGGCGTCAGCCCTACGCCGTCCAGCCGGTGCTGCTCCGGCGTCAACCAGACGGCGGTGGTGATGTACAAGGTCGAGCCATCATTCAGCGGATACAGTTCCTGGATGGAGCTTTTGCCAAACGTCGGTTCTCCGATAATCGTGGCCCGGTCATTTTCGCGCAGGGCGGCGGCGAAAATTTCCGTCGCGCTGGCGGTGCCGCGGTTCACCAGGATGACCATTGGCCCGGCAAACTTCTGCTGTCCAAGCACCTGCACGCCAAGCTCTCTGTGCCGGTCAATCTCATAGTAGATGGTGGTGCCGGAGGGCAGAAACAACCCGGCCATCCGGCGCAAAGGCTCGACCAGCCCGCCGCCATTATCCCGCACATCGAGGATGAGGGTTTGCACGCCGTGCCGCTTGAGGCGGGCGAGATGCTCGGTGGCCTCCTCGACGGTGCGTTCTGTGAAGTTGGTGACGCGCATATAGCCGATGTCGCCTCCTGCCGCCGGGATGTGGCGCGATTGTACCGAGGGCCGCAGCACTTCTGCCCGCGTGATGGTGAAGGTGAGCGTCTGATCCGGTTCTCTGTGTACAGTCAGGGTCACGGGGGTGTCGATCTCGCCGCGAAGTTGCCCGGCCAGCGCATCGAGACGCGCCGCGTCTCCCACCGCTTCGCCGTCGATGCTGAGGAGCCGATCCCCTTCCGCGATCCCGGCCAATTCCGCCGGGCCGGCCGGGTAGGGGGATAGGCCGACCGCGCCTTCCTCGGCCCACCAGAGTTCCAGGCCGATGTCGCCATAGCGCCCGCTCAGGCGGTACTGTTCCTGTTGCGCCGGCTGCGGGTCGAGCAACACGGTGTAGGGATCGTCCAGGGTTTCCAGCATCCCCCGGACGGCTCCCCGCATACGCACCTCGGCAGGGGGAAGCTCGTCATAATACTGCCATTCCAGCAGCACCCAGGCATCTCCAAAAGGCGGCAGCGGTGCCATAGCCCCGCTCAAGAAGGAATTTAGGTAAGGGGAGATGAAAAATCCCGCCCAAAAAGCCGCCAGGATGATGGGCAACACAATCAATACGGTCAGTAGTTTAACGAAGCGGTTCACAATGGGTATTTTATCACAACGGGGGAAGGTGACAAGAATTGGGACTCGTGAGGCGTGAAACGTGATGCGTCAAACGTCAAAACCTAACACGAGTCGTCACCCTAAGCTTGTCGAAGGGTCTCTGTCTGCATTGAATGGCTCCCAGGGGAACGTCAGTTCCCCGTTCCGACACATAGTCGCGGATCTGACGATCCGCTCTGAGCAGGGCTAACTGACATCAGAGACCACGCGGTTTAGTCGCCCCCGAGGACGTGGGCTTGGAGCATACTTCTTGACGTTTGACGTTTCACGTTTGACGCTCCCCTTGTCAATTCGCGGCCTTTGCACTACAATCGGCACTATGAACCAACGAGCTAATCATAACCCTTCACTATCCGCTTTAGCGTTTGCTATCGCGTTGTTCGTTATCCTGATCGCGGCGGGCTGGGTGCGCGGATACAACCTCAACTGGGATCGCGGGACGCACTTGCACCCCGACGAGCGCTATCTCACGATGGTCGTGAGCGCGCTGCGCTTCCCCGGCGAGGTGGAGAGCGCGGCGTTGGCCTCTCGGCGCGAGAAGCTCGCGCTGTATTGGGATACCTCCGCCTCCCCGCTGAATCCCACCAACTACGACCAGTTCGCCGGATATGTCTACGGCACGCTGCCCCTGTTCGCCACGCGCGCGATGGGCATCTGGATCGATGGCGCGTGCGGAGAGCAGCCCACGCTGGCCGGAGAAGCGCTGCGCTGGCTGCTGCTCGGCGGTACCGGATCGTGCCATCCGGGGAAATATACCGGCTACAGCGGAATCCATCTGGTGGGGCGCGCGATCTCGACGCTGGCCGATCTCGCCACCCTGATCGCGCTGGTGCTGCTGGCCCGCGTGCTCTACGATGACCGCGTCGCGCTGTTGGCCGGCGCGCTGTACGCCTTCGCGGTGTTGCCCATCCAGCACGCGCACTTCTTTGTGGTGGATAGCTTCGCCACCGTCTTTGTGATGTGGACGCTCTACTTTGTGGTGCTGGCGATCTCCGAGCAGCGGGGCTTCTGGCTCGTTCTGGGCGGCGTGATGGCGGGGTTGGCGGTGGCCTCGAAGATCAGCGCGTGGCCGCTGGCCGGGATGGTGGCGCTGGCCTCGTTGGTGCGCCGCGCGGATGATGCGGAGACCCCGCGCTATTATTTTGACCTGGAACTCCGCGCGGTGGCCGCGCTGATGATAGCCGGTATCTGCTCGGCGCTGACGTTCCGCATCGCGCAGCCTTACGCCTTCACCGGGCCGGGCTTCTTCGACATGCGCCTCAACCCGGCCTGGGTCGCCACCATGCGCGACATCCGCGAGTTGGTCAGCGGTCTGCGGGACGTGCCCTTCGGCCATCAGTGGGCCAACCGCCCGCCCATTCTCTTCCCCTGGCGCAATATGGTCTTCTGGGGCATGGGCTTGCCCCTCGGCATCACCGCCTGGATTGGATGGGCCGTAATGGGCTGGCACCTGTGGCGCAAGCAGCGCTGGCATCACCTGATCCCCTGGATTTGGGGGACGCTGTTCTTTCTCTATCAGGGGACGCAGTGGGTCAAGTCGATGCGCTACCTGCTGCCCGTTTACCCGGTCTTCACGCTCTTTGGGGCGTGGGTGCTGATGCGTGGCCTGCGCTGGGCCGAGCGTCCGGCCTCCATCCGCTGGCGGAACGTCGCGCGCGGGATAGCGACCGCGCTGCCGGTGATCGTGCTGCTGGGTACAGGGGTGTGGGCCTTCGCGTTCCTGCAAATCTACGTCCGCCCCGTCACCCGCATCGAGGCTTCCCGGTGGATGTATGAGCACATCCCGCCCGCCGCCACGCTCGAAACGCGGAGTGGGGGGCTGATCCAGGTGCCCTTATCCCCCAACGCCATTATCTATGCCGGAGAAGGGCCGGTCAGCACCATAATCACGCCGGGGGCCGAGGCCGACCTGACGCATCTGGTGCTCAACAGGGTCAACGCGATGGGCGTACCCGGCAGGCGGCAGCTTCAAGTGCTGCTGCTATCCCATCCCCTGTCCGAGATATTGGCCGAGGCGACCATCACCATCGACCTGGCCCCGGATGCCATCGCGCAATCTGTACCCATCCCGTTGAACGACGCGCTGGCGATAGCCCCAGGCACCCAGATCAACATCTCCGTGGCGTTGCTGGACGGCGAGCCGGTGCAACTGCGCACGTCGGTCATCGCCAACGAGCACTGGGACGACCCGCTGCCGCTGCGCATCGACGGCAAAGACCCGTTCTGGAACTGGTATCGCGGGTTGTCCTCCAGCCCTAGCTCGTTCCTGAACCTGTACGATAACGACACGCCAGAAAAGCGGCAGCAACTCTTCGATTGGCTGGACGAGGCGGATTATATCGTGATGTCCAGCAACCGCCTGTACGGCTCCATCCCGCGCCTGCCGCTGCGCTATCCGCTGACCACCGCGTATTACGAAGCGCTCTTCGATGGCCGCCTGGGGTTTGACCTGCTGGCGCACTTCGTCTCGTTCCCCACCATCGGGCCATGCCAGTTCCCCGACCAGGAGATGCCCTTCCCGCTGCCGGAGGCCGAGTATACCAACAGCCAGCCGTGCTCCATCCCCTTCCCGCCGGCAGAGGAGGCGTTCAGCGTCTACGACCATCCGACGGTGCTGATCTTCGCCAAGACGCCGCGCTACTCGCGGGAGTTGGCCGCCGGCGTGCTAGATGAATCTCTGCTGGATAACGTCCAGTGGATGACGCCCCTCGAAGCGACGCGGGGCCGGCGCGATACCGGGCACACGCTGCTGATGGACACGCGTATGACGCTGGTGCAACAGGCTGGCGGGACGTGGTCGCGGCTCTTCAACCGACAGGCGTTGCACAACCGCTTCCCGCTGCTGGCGGTATTCGCGTGGTGGCTGCTGCTGGTCGCGCTCGGCTGGATGGCCTTCCCGCTGCTCTACGCGGCGTTCCCCAACTTCCGTCAACGCGGCTATGGTTTGGCGAAGGTCGCCGGGCTGCTGCTGTGGGCCTATCCGCCCTGGCTGCTCTCTAGTTTGCGCCTGTTGCCGCACACGCGGGCCGTGTTATGGCTCACGCTGCTCCTGGGATTGGGACTGGCGGCCTGGGCCATCCGCGCCAAGTGGCGCGAGTTCCGCATCTTCATCTTCCTCCACTGGCGCGAACTCGTGCGCGTCGAGTTGCTTTTCGGCGCGCTCTACCTGGCCTGGGTCCTCGTGCGCTATCTGAATCCCGACCTGTGGCATCCCGTGGTCGGTGGCGAGAAGCCGATGGATTTCGCCTATCTGAACGCGGTCATCAAATCGACGTGGTTCCCGCCGTATGACCCCT
>SLSP01000228.1 GCA_007130345.1 Thermoflexales bacterium | reverse complement strand
CTACAGCCATTATGTAGCTGCTACCCTGGATCGCGCCTCTGTAGAACATTCTACGACTTGCGCTCTTGTATGCAAACTAACAAGGGCATCCCCCTAAATGCCTCACGGCCAACTTGATTCTCCCCGCGTGACGGCACGCTTCACGCTCCCGGCCCTGCTCTTTCTCCCCCTCGGCTTCCTCGCGCTCTTCTATTTCTACCCCCTCGCCACGATCTTCTGGACGAGCTTTGCAGACCGCGCGACGCTCCCCGCGCTACTCGACCGCCTCCTCGGCCCGGCGACGCTGCGCGTGGTTGGATTCACCTTCGGTCAGGCGCTCCTCTCTACCGGGCTGACGCTGGCCCTGGGCTTGCCGGGGGCCTACATCTTTGCCCGCTACGACTTCCCCGGCAAAAACCTGTTCGCCGCGCTGACCACCGTGCCTTTCGTGCTGCCGACGGTCGTCGTGGCGACGGCGTTCACGGCCCTTCTCGGCCCCGGCTCGCCGCTCAATCGCCTGCTGATGACGGCCTTCGATCTCGCCCGCCCGCCGCTCGACCTGCGCTACACCTTCGCCGCCATCCTGCTGGCCCACGTCTTCTACAATTACACGCTGGTGCTGCGAATGGTGGGCGGCTTCTGGGCGACCCTCGATCCGCGCCTGGAAGAAGCCGCGCGCACCCTGGGAGCCTCGCCCTGGCGCGCGTTCCGCGAGGTGACGCTGCCCCTCCTGCTCCCGGCCCTGGGCGCGGCGGGCCTGCTCATCTTCATCTTCTGCTTCACTAGCTTCGGCGTCGTCCTTATCCTGGGCGGGCCGCGCTTCGCCACCCTCGAGGTCGAAGTCTACCGCCAGACCATCAACTTCGCCAATCTGCCGCTGGCCGCCGCGTTGTCGCTCGTGCAGATCGCCTGCACCCTGGGCCTGACCCTGATCTACACGCGCCTCCAATCCGGGCTGGCCCGCCCCCTCGATGTGCGCCCTGGTTGGATCGCGCAGCGTCGTCCCCATCGCCCCGTCGAGATCGCGCTGGTGGCGGGTAACGTGGCGCTCGCGCTGCTGCTGCTCGGCGCGCCACTGATCACGCTGGCCGCGCGCTCCTTTGGGGCCGGCTTTGGCTATTACCTGGCCCTCGCCGAGAATCCGCGCCGCTCGATTTTCTACGTCCCGCCGCTGCACGCTGTGGGCAACTCCCTGCGCTTCGCCCTGGCAACGATGGCCCTGGCTCTGCTCCTGGGTCTGCTCACGGCGCTCGCGCTGTATCGGCAACGGCGCGGCTGGCTGCTCGACGCGCTCTTTATGTTGCCCCTGGGAACCTCGGCGGTGACGCTCGGCCTGGGCTATCTCCTGGGGATGGGGCGCCCGCCGCTGGCATTGCGCGGCACGCCGCTGCTCATCGTCTGCGGGCACACGCTCGTGGCGCTGCCCTTCGTTGTGCGAAGTGTGCTGCCCGCGCTGCAATCCATCAGCCCCTCCCTGCGCGAGGCCGCCGCGTCCCTGGGCGCGTCGCCGTTGCGCGTCTTCGCCGAAGTCGATCTCCCCATCGTCTGGCGCGCGCTGGCGGTGGGTGCCGTCTTCGCCTTCACCATCTCGATGGGCGAGTTCGGTGCCACGTCGATGATCGCCCGTCCCGAACTGCCCACCATCCCCATCGCCATCTACCGCTTCCTCTCCCGCCCCGGCGACCTCAACTACGGGCAAGCCCTGGCAATGTCCACCATCCTGATGACCGTCTGCATCGTCGGCTTCGTGGCGCTGGAATGGCTGCGCCCGCCGGGGGAGCAGGGGTTCTAGCAAAAGCCTCCTGAGACCAGAACATGCCCTTCCTCGAAATCCAAGCCATCCACAAAACCTACGAAGACGCCCCCCTACTGCGTGGCGTCTCCTTTTCTGTGGAACGCGGGCAGATCGTGAGCCTGCTCGGCCCCTCCGGTAGCGGCAAGACGACGCTGCTGCGCATCATCGCGGGGCTAGAGCGCGCCGAGAGCGGGCGCGTGCTGCTCGAAGGCGCGGACATCACCGGCCTGCCCGCCCACCGGCGCGGCGTCGTGCTGATGTTCCAGGAGTACGCGCTCTTCCCGCATCGCACCGTGGCGGAAAACGTCGCGTTTGGGCTGCGGATGCGGGGCGAACCCGCCGATGCTATCGCCGCGCGGGTGGGCGAGATGCTGGCCCTGGTGGGGATGGAGGGCTTCGCGGAGCGCAACGTCATTGAGCTTTCGGGCGGGGAGCGCCAGCGCGTGGCCCTGGCGCGGAGCCTGGCCCCGCGCCCGCGCCTGCTCCTGCTGGATGAGCCGCTCGGCGCGCTCGACCGGACGCTGCGCGAGCGCCTGCTCGACGAACTCCCCGCCATCCTGCGGCGCGTCGGCGTCACCGCCATCAGCGTGACCCACGACCAGGAGGAGGCGTTCGCCATCGCCGACCACGTCGTGCTGCTGCACGCTGGCGACGTCGTCCAGGCGGGGTCGCCGGAACAGGTCTACCGCGCGCCCGCCACTGCCTGGGTCGCCCGCTTCCTGGGCTTGACCAACCTGCTGCCCGCCACCGCCGCCGCCACACGCGCCGTCCAGACTGCGCTGGGCGCGCTGACTCTGGCCGACGAAAATCCCCCACTCCACGTGGGAACGGGGGGCACGGTGCTCGTCCATCCCTGGGGTATCTATCTGGAAGCGCCGAGAGAGAACGCGCCCAACCGCTTTGCGGGGCAGGTCGTCCGCCGCACCTACCACGGGCGCGCGTACCACCTCGCGCTGGATGTGGCGGGCGTCGCGCTCCACCTCACCCGCGATTTGGGGCAGACTGCGCCGAACGTGGGGGCCGCCGTCGAGGGCTGGCTGGATCCGGCGGCGCTGTATTGGCTGCCCGATCCGCAAGCGGATTAGGCGGGATCGAGGCGGCGGATTGCGTCCGCCAGCCGCTTGAGGCGCGGCACGTGCGCCAGCCGGGGATGCGCCCGCATCATCTGCTGGTACTCGTCGAACCAGCGGCGGAAGTCGGGGAAGCGCCCGTAACGCCGCATCGCCTTCTCCTTCTTGAACGCCCACGGCTTGAACCCGGCGTAGTGCGTGCCGTGGAGCACGTCGAGGTTGGGATACCCGCTGAAGCCGCAGAAGCGCAGGTCGATGTTCGTCCACGTCCCCGACCAGCGCATCGTGAGGTACTGCATATCCGGCCACTCGAAGCGGTCGCCCACCAATTCTAGGATGTCGGGACGCGCCAAATCCGCGCGGATGGCGTGGTATTCGGCCAGGGACGGCGCGAAGGTCAGCACGCAGGTGTTGATACCCATATTGGTGGGATCGTGGCGCACCCGGTCGGTGATCTCCTGGGGGATGGGCTGCCCGTGCGGGCAGATCGGGTTGTAGATGCGGTGCCATTGCCACGTGCCGTCCTCATCCACCGAGGGCGGCACGACGTACTTCCCCTCCTCATCGTAATCCAGAAAATGCTCCTTGCGCTCGTTGAGGATGCCCGCCGGCGCGGGCAGCGTGAAGAGGTGATCGTAAGCGCGCAAGGGCAGCACGTCGGCGTCCAGCGCCACGAGCTTCTGGTAACGGTAGCCCAGGTCGCCATCCAGACCCAGGCGCAGCGCGTGGATGCGGGTGAAGACGTAGGGGATGTACTGCCGCGCTTGCCGCCGGGCGTAGGGCACGAAGACCGTCTCCACGCTGATAACGTGGTCGTAGAGCTGATAGAGCGCGACGCGCGCCTCTTCGGTAATCTGCTCCGTGACCAGGCAGACGAGGTCGGCCTGGGTTTGCTGTTGGCGCAAGGCGTGGGCCAGGGTCAGCACGCCGGGCAAGTACGTGTCGTTGAACATCAACAGCGTCACGTAAGCGAAGCGCGCGTCCCCTTCGGGATAGCGCATCTCAGCGGGAGAGGGGTAGCGCGTCATCGCGCGCTCCAGCGCACGGAGAGGGCGTTGAGCAGCTCGCGCCCCGCGCTCTCCTCGCGGGTGACGAGGTCGCCGCCGGTGATCTGCCCGCCGTGCCCCGCCATCATCCCCGCGATAGCGCGCTCCAAATCCGCGAGCTGCGCGCCGGTGGCGTAGGCCGTCAGCACCACGCAGAGCGGATCGGGGCTGAGGATCTCGCGGCACGCGGCGCAGAGCGCGTCGAAGGCGGCGAAGAACTCCCACACCTCGCCTTTTGGCCCGCGCCCGAACTTAGGCGGATCGAGCACGATGGCCTCGTACTGCTTCCCCCGGCGGCCCTCGCGCGCCACGAACTTGAGCGCGTCATCCACCAGCCAGCGGATGGGGCGGTCGTCCAGGCCAGAGAGCGCCTGATTTTCGCGCGCCCAGGTCACGACGCGCTTCGCCGAATCCACGTGCGTGACACGCGCTCCGGCCTCTGCCGCCGCCAGCGAAGCCAGCCCCGTGTAGGCGAAGAGGTTGAGCGCGCGGATGGGCCGGTCGGCGGCGCGGATTTGGGCCGCCAGCCAATCCCAGTGGACGGCGTTCTCCGGGAAGACCCCCAGATGCCGCGAGCGGGTGAGCCGCGCCGTGAAGCGCAACGCCTTATAGCGCATCGGCCAGCTTTTGGGGAGGGGCTGATCGACGCGCCAGCGCCCGCCGGTGCCTTTGGCGTGCGGCTCGAAGGTGGCGTGGGCGCGTTGCCAGGCCGAAGCGGGTAGCGCGCGTGCCCACATCGCCTCCGGCTCCGGGCGGCTGAAGGTGTACGGGCCGAACCGCTCCAACTTGGCGCCGTCGCCGCTGTCGAGCAGGGCGTAGTCCTCCCAATCGGGACAGTGTAACACGGTTCTGAGATTGGATTGTGGTTTCATGCTGTGTACTATACAACGAGTTGGGCAGATTGGCGAATTTACCTGAATGTTCAATCCCGATTCTGTGCTATCATAGGTGTGTACCCTCTTTCACAGCGATCTCTTGCTCCCGTCATGTCTGACTCTCTGAAAGAACCCTAAAAAATCGGGTTTTTGGACTTTTTTCAGGGGAGTCACCGAATTTCTTGCCATTTACCGAGGAGGTATACCTATGAGCGCAGCTTTTGGGCCGTTTCTGTTAGGTTACATCCGCTCCGACGCGGTGGAGACGGAAGAACAATGCCTGAACATCCTCGATCAGTTCGCCCGGATGGGGTTCTGCGGGCGCTTCCGCGAGGTCATCGGCGAGCGCGTGGTGGAGTTCCACGACGGCGTGGGCGCGCCAGCGGACGCGCAACTCTACCGCTGGCTGGAGGGCGCAGAGGCCGAGCGCGTGTTGGCCCTGCGCGGGATGGGCAACTTCTATCCCTACAGCTACTTCGCCTTCCTGGATGGGCTGGCGACGCTGTTCACGCCGGATGAGTACGCGGAGCGCGGCTCGGCGGAGTTGGCGCTGGCGACAGGCGACTCGTACCGGTTCACGGCGATGCCCGGCCCGCAGGCCATCGCGGCCTTGCAGCGGATCAACGCGCGGCTCAAGGGCGAAGGCCCCGATTTCTGGGAGCGCCACGACGAGTCGCAGGCGGACTACGTGGAGTTCCACGAGTTGCTGGCGCGGGAGATGACGCGCTGCGCCGAGGCTGAGGTGTTGTACATCCTCGGCGGGTGATCCCGATGTCGCTTATTTTGCCCTTCGACACCGATAGGGCTTCCCTGGATAACGCCGGCGGCAAGGGCCTGAACCTCGTCCGACTGACGCGCGCCGGCTTCGACGTGCCGCCCGGCTTCATCGTGACCACCGCCGCCTATCGCGCCTTCGTCGCGGCCCACGCCCTGGATGAGGTCATCGCCCGCGCCCTTCCCCCCTCTCCTGACAGGAGAGGGGCCGGGGGTGAGGTCGCCGCCCTCGAAGCCGCCTCCGCCGCCATCCGCGCCGCCTTCGCCCAGGCCCCCATCCCTGCCCCTATCATCACAGCCATCCGGGATGCCTACACCACGTTGTCTGACGATTCCCCTTACGCAATACGCAATACGGAATACGCTCCCGTCGCCGTGCGCTCCTCCGCCACCGCCGAAGACCTCCCCGGCTTCTCCTTCGCCGGGCAGCAGGACACCTTCCTCAACGTCATCGGCCTGGACGCGCTGACCGAGGCCGTCGTCGCCTGTTGGAGCAGCCTGTGGACGGCGCGCGCCATCGGCTACCGCGCGCGCAACGCCATCCCCCACGCCGGGGTCGCTCTGGCCGTCGTCGTCCAGCGGATGGTCGCCGCCGAAGCCTCCGGCGTCCTCTTCACCGCTAACCCGCTCACCGGCCAACGCGATGAGGCCGTCATCGACGCGACGCTTGGCCTGGGTGAGGCCCTCGTCGCCGGACACGTCGAACCCGACCATTACGTGCTGGAGCCGGAAACCGGGCGCATCCTGGATCGCGTGCTCGGCGCGAAGGCCGTCGCCATCTACGGCCAGGCGGAGGGCGGCACGGTCACGCGCGAGATCGCCGCCGCCGACCGCTCCGCGCTGGCCGACGCCCACCTCCGCGAGCTGGCCCGCCTGGGGATGAAGATCGAGGCCCGCTTTGAGTCGCCGCAGGACATCGAGTGGGCCTTCGCCGAGGGCCGGCTGCACATCCTGCAAACCCGTCCCATCACCACGCTCTACCCGCTCCCCGCCGGGCTGTCCTCGGAGCCGCTGTCCGTACTACTATCCTTCGGCGCGCTCCAGGGGATGCTCGACCCGATGACGCCCCTGGGCCGCGACACCATCGCCGGGCTGATGGTCGGCGGCGCGCGGTTATTTGGCTATCACGCCAGCGTGGAAAAGCAGATTTTAATGCAGGAGGCCGGGGCGCGGCTCTGGGTGAACCTGACCGGGGCGCTCAACAACCGCCGGGGCCGGAAGTTCATCCTGCGCGCCTTCGAATTCATCGATCCCGCGGCTATGCAAATCCTGCAAACGTTGCTAGAGGCCGGCGACTGGCCCCCACCGGGCCGCCTGCGCCTGCGGACGTTCCTGCACGTCGTCAGCCCCTTCCCGGCGCTGCTCGCGCGGATGCTCCCCACCTTGCTCCGCCCCGACGCGCGCCGGGAGGCGTTGCTGCGCGGCCTCGACGCCTGGATCGCCGAGGACTGCGCGCCGCCGGAGGCCGCCGCCCGCGACCTGAGCGTCTGCGCCGCGTGGATGCGCCGCGCGTT
>SLSP01000041.1 GCA_007130345.1 Thermoflexales bacterium | reverse complement strand
GGCGGATGATGCCCGCCGATATCCCCGCCGTCGTCAATATCGACCGCACGGTGTTTTCTGACCCCTGGTCGGAGTCGGTGTACGTGGAGGAACTGTACTACAATCTTCACGCGCGCTATTTCGTCCTGCAACTGGCCGATCACATCATCTGCCGTCACGAGAGTGTCGCGCGCAATGATCGGCTAGTGGGCTTTATCGGGATGCGCTTGGAGAGCAACCACGCGCACATCAGCACTCTGGGCGTGCATCCGCATTGGCAGGGCCAGGGATTGGGCGATCTGCTGCTGAACATCGCGATTCAGCAGGCTATCGCGGAGGAGTTCTCGGCGGCGACGCTGGAAGTCCGCGAAAGCAACACGGTCGCGCAACATTTGTACAAGACCTACGATTTCATTGTCGTGACCCGCTTGCGCCGCTATTATGAGGATGGCGAGGCGGCCCTGGTGATGCGGGCCAGTCCGCTGGACGCGCGCTATTACCGGCGCTTGGTGGCCCGCCACGCGGCCATCCTCAAGCGTATCGCAGCGCTATGCCGATGCCGATGATGCCGATGGTTGAAACCATCAGCTACCATCCAAAGGGCGTTAAACCGCCCTGGGGTTGTTCTTTTGGACGCTTTTTAACCCGTTTCAACGGATTTTGCGGTTGCCATTCGCCATTTGCCATTCGCAAAGGAGGTAATCTATGACCGAAGATCGCAAGGCCGCGCTGGACGCGCTGCACGCCGAAATCCGGCAATGTAAGCGATGTCCCCTGCATGTAGGGCGCACCCACGCGGTGCCGGGTGACGGCCCGCTGGACGCGCACATTATGTTCGTCGGCGAGGCCCCCGGCTTCCACGAGGATCAGCAGGGCATCCCGTTTGTGGGGGCCGCCGGAAAGTTCCTGAATGAGTTACTTGATCAGGCCGGCATCGACCGCGATAAAGTCTTCATCGGCAACATTATCAAGTGCCGCCCCCCGAGTAACCGTGATCCCCAGATCAACGAGGTGACGGCGTGTCAGCCGTATCTCGAACGCCAGATCGAGCTAATCTGCCCGCAGGTTATCGTCACCCTGGGACGCCATTCGATGGCCCAGGCGTTCCCCGACGAGAAGATCTCGGTCGTCCACGGGCAGCCGCGCCAAGTGGGCGAGCGCGTCTACTTCCCGATGTATCACCCGGCGGCTGCGCTCCACATGCCGAGCTTGCGCAGCACGGTGGAGGCGGATTTCGCGCGCCTGCGCGAGCTGCTGGAAGGGCGCATTGAGCCAGATATCTTCACGCCACTGCCGGATGTCGAGCAGTTGGCGTTCTTCTAGCCGAGACCCGCGATGAACGATCATATCGAAGACGAGAATAACGCTTCCCGCCGCTTCTGGCACTCGCGGGGATTGGGATGGCTCGCCAATCTCCCCGGCATATCGTGGTTCACGCGGACGGTGGTGCGCCGCTGGGTGCGCCGGGAGATGGCGTGCCGCCGCATCCCACCCGACGTCGCCCTCAACCGCGCCGCGACGGAGGGCTTGCACGCCACGCTTTACGACATCGTGCGCGACGTGGTGGAGGTGCTCGGCTATACTGGCGCGATGGTCGCCACGTATGAGCAGGGCGATTCTCTGCCGGTGCGCGCGTTGTACGTCGATCCCGCTATCGCCACGCAATCCGAAATCTGCCATTGGGAAGAGCAGATCTCTGCGACGGTGGGGCATCCCATCAGTATCACCGATCCACAGGTGGCGCGGGTTTATATCTACGACGAAACTTACAGGGATAACTTGAGCGTGCAAGCGGCCCGCCAGGGCGGCCCTGTCACCAGCGACAAGCTCTATGACCTCTTCCGGCCAATTGCGCCAGCGGCGAGTCAGCATGTTGTGCAAGGCATCCAGCAAGCCCTCGGCGTAGAGCAGGTGATCGCGGTGCCTTTCTTTCTGGAGACCTATACGGAGGACGGCCCAACCCGCGAGTTGGTGGGGAATCTCTTTGCCGCCAATCGCGCCAAAATCTCTCCCCAGGATGTGCTGGTGCTGTCGGCGTTTGGACGGCAAGCGGCGGCGGCCATCGGCAGCGAGCGGCGGCGCGTGCAAATCGAAATCGCGCAGCAATTGAGCTATCGCCTGCACACCAGCCTCAGAGACGAGTGCCAACTCTTCGACTGGATCGCGCGGGGGGTGGTGGAGGATTTGGGCTATGCCGGCGCGATGGTCGCGCCGCTGGAGCAGGACGGCGCGCTGCCGGTGTGGGCCATTGCGGTAGACCCCGAACTCGCCACGCCGACCGATATTGCGCGCTGGGAGCAGCGGCTCTCAGACGTGATGGGGCGCCCAGTCAGCCTCTCTGACCCCAACATCGCGCAAGTGTACGTGAATCAGCCCGCGTATCAGGATAATTTGAGCGCGCGCGCGGCGCAGGCCGGCCATCCGATCACCAGTGATACGCTCTACGACCTCTTCCGCCCGGTGCTCCCGGAATCGGCACGAGCGATAGTGCAGGGGATTCAGGAGGCGATGGAGATCCGGCAGGTGATCGCGGTGCCGTTCTTTTTGGAGACTCTGGTGGACGGCGCTATGCAGCGCGCGCTGGTGGGCAATCTCTTCGCAGCGTCGCAATCGCGGGCCTTTCAGCGCAGCGAGATCGATTTGTTGCGCGCGTTTGGGCAACAGGCAGCGGCGGGTATCCACAACGCGCGCTTGTATCGCGTGGCTGAGGAGCAGCGGCGCGCGGCTCAGGTCTTCGGGCGGATGGCGTTTAGCGCGGCGACGGCGGTTCACGCACTGCGCAATCACATCGGCCTGTTCCGCGTCCACCTGGATTTGTTAGAGAAGCTGCCGCCAGAGTTGCTTCAGCAACAGTTGCAGAAGAGTCATCGTGTGGGAGAGCGTCTGGATCAGGCGGCGGCGATGCTGGATTCTCTGGGCGAGCCGTGGCGGCCCATCAACGACGAGGTCATCGACGTGAATGCGTGTGTGCGCACCGCGCGCCAGCGGATTCTGGCGATTGCGGAGTTGGAGGATGTCCGCGTGCAATTCGAGTTGTCGGAAGAGCCGTTGTTCGTCAAAACTTCGTTTGATATGCTGACGGAGGCATTCCGCGTGCTGATAAAGAACGCTTGCGAGGCCGTAGTGGATAAGGGCGCGGAGGGGCTGGTGCAGGTGGAGAGTTGGCTGGACGCGCCGACCAGCATCGCCGCGCGCATCCAGGACAACGGTGTGGGCATCTCGCCGGATAACGCCCGGCGCATCTTCGACATTGGCTGGACGACGAAGAAGACCGGCATGGGATTCGGCTTGTTCTGGACGCGCGATTATATCACGGGACTAGGCGGGCACATTGAAGTGCAGAGCGTGTTACAAGAGGGTACGACTTTCCTCATCCATCTGCCCTTCTGGCGCGATGGTGATGTGGATCAGGCCGGTGAAGAGGAGGGGGCGTAGAGAATTAGGTAACATTTCAGTTTTGTGACGCTACTGAAAGAATCCTAGTACAGCGCGGCGGAAGTCCCTCCCCAGTTAGCCCCGCTCAGAGCGGATCGTCAGATCCGCGACTATGCGGCGAACCGGGGAACTGACGTTCCCCTTGGAGCAAATTCAACTGGGGAGTTATTTATGCCGCGCGGTACTAGATAGAGATTTTTCGCGCGCGAATTTCATGTAGGTAGTGGGTCGCGTGTGGAAAAATCGGATTTTTGGACTTTTTCAGGGACTCAGTTTTGCGCTACTTTCAAAAATCACACACAAGGGGAATTTTAATGTCAGAATCATCCAAATCTTTCAGCTATAAGCAGATCACCACCGCGTGGTGTCTGTACGATTGGGGCAGTTCGGCCTTCTCCACAACGGGGGAGGCCGCCGTGCTGCCCGTGTACTTCAGCCTCATCACCGCCAACGTGCTCGCGCCGCACGTCGCTACGGCCTATTGGGGCTACATCAACGCCTTCTCGCTGCTGGTGGCCGCGATGCTCGCGCCAGTGCTCGGCAGTCTGGCGGATCACACCGGCAGCAAGAAGAAATTCCTCGCCATCTTCGCCGGTATCGGCGTTGTCGCCACCGCGTTGATGTACACCATCAACACCGGCGATTGGATTTTGGCGATGGTGCTCTTCTTCTTCGGGGCAGTGGGGATGGGCGGCTCTTACGTCTTCTACGATGCCCTGCTCGGCCACATCGCCAAAGAAGACGAGGTGGACTATATCTCCGCCAAGGGCTACGCGCTCGGTTACGTGGGCGGCGGGCTGCTGCTGGCCGTCAACATCGCCATGATCTGGTTCCTGGAGGCGAATAATTTGGGCTATCGGCTATCGCTGCTCTCGGTGGCGATCTGGTGGGCGATCTTCACGGTGCCGCTGTTGCGGCGTGTGCCGGAGCCGCCGGCGACCCGCGTTGGCCTCGAGGAGGGGATTCCGCCGCTCAAGGCCAGCTTCCAACGTCTGGCGCAGACCTTCCGCGAGATTCGCAAGTACCGGGAGTTATTCAAGTTCCTGATTGCTTTCTGGCTGTATAACGACGGGATCGGCACCATCATCAAGATGGCGACCATCTACGGGGCCGAAATCGGCATTGACACCCTCGACCTGATCGGCGCGCTGCTGATGACGCAGATTGTGGGCATTCCCTTCTCGCTCCTGTTCGGCAAAGTCAGTAAGAGGATCGGGACCAAGACGGCGATTATCGTGGGGCTGGCCTGGTATACACTGATCTCGATAGCGGGGTACTTTATGAGCACCGGGTGGCACTTCTGGGCGCTGGCTATCGCGGTGGGGATGGTGCAGGGCGGGACGCAGGCCCTCAGCCGCAGCCTCTACAGCCAGATGGCCCCGAAGGCGCGCAGCGCGGAGTTCTTCGGCTTCTACGATATCTCCAGCAAGTTCGCCGGGATCATCGGGCCGCTGCTCTTCGCTGTGGTCTCGATGCTGGCAGGGGGCAGTCGCCTGGGCATCGTCTCGCTCATCGTCTTCTTTGGCGGCGGCATCTATCTCCTCACGCGCGTCGATGAGGAAGAAGGTATCCGCGTCGCCAAAATAGAGAACGCGCGCGCCGAAGTGGTGACGGCCTAGCCAAGTGCGGCATAAATAACTCCTCAGTTGAATGTGCTCTAGGGGGAACGTCTGTTCCCCGTTCCGACGTATAGTTGCGGATCGGATGATCCGCTCTGAGTGGGACTAATTTGGGGTGCAAAAATCGGATTTCTGATAGTTTCGCCAAATTCCAGTTACCCATTTCCAACGAAGGAGACCTATATGGCGCGATTACACGAATATCAGGGCAAGGCGTTGCTCAAACAGTTCAAGGTCGCGGTTCCGCAAGGCCGCGTGGCGGCGACGCCCGAAGAGGCGCGGGAGATCGCTGCTGAGATCGGCGGGCCGGTGATGGTCAAGGCGCAGGCGTGGATTACGGGGCGCGCGAGCGTGGGCGGCATCCGCCAGGCCGCTACGCCCGCTGAGGCCGAAGCGGCGGCGCGGGCCATCCTCGGCCTCCAGGTGAAGGGCTTCACGGTGGAGCATGTGTTGGTCGAGGCGCAGATCGCCATCGCGCGCGAGTTCTACGCTGGCGTCATTGTGGATGACCGGGAGCAGGCCCCGCTGGTGATGTTCGCCAGCGTCGGCGGGACGGGCATCGAGGAAATCGCCGTCACGCATCCCGACAGGGTCGCCAGCGCGCATGTGGACATCGAATTCGGCCTGCAAGACTACCAGGCCCGCGACCTCGTGCGCCAGACGGGCATCGGTGGGAAGCTCCAGCGCGATCTGGGCGGGCTGCTGGTCAAGCTCTACGACACCGCGCGCGCCACCGAGGCCCGCGCCGCCGAGATCAACCCGCTCGCGCTGACCGTCGCCGGCAAGCTCGTTGCCGCCGACTGCCGCATCACCGTGGACGATTATGCCGTCTTCCGCCACCCGGAGCTAGGCATCGCCATCGCCCGCGAGTACGACCGGCCCCCCACCATGCTGGAGAAAATCGCCTACGACGTGGAGGCCGGCGACTATCGCGGCACGTTCTACTTCATCCAGATGGCGGAGGATTTTGAGAAGGGCGACGGCTACGTGGGCTTCCACGGCGCGGGTGGCGGTGGCTCGATGATGAGCATGGACGCGGTGCTGCGCCAGGGGTACAAGCTGGCGACCTTCGTGGACACCAGCGGCAATCCCCCGGCGAGCAAGGTCTACCGCGCGGCCAAAATCGTGCTGGCGAGCGGCCCGGTGGACGGCTATTTTGGATCCGGTTCCGGCGTCGCCAGCCAGGAGCAGTTTTACTCGGCGCGGGGGCTGTTCAAGGCGTTCCTCGAAGCGCAATTGGACGTGCCGGCCGTCATTCGCCTGGGCGGCAACGCCGAGGATCGCGCCGTGGACATTCTGGAAAGCCTCAACGGGCGCATCCCGGCGCGGGTGGAGGGCTACAGGAAGGACGATTCGCCGGACTTTTGCGCGGCGCGGCTGCACGCCTTGATTCAGGAAGCGAGAGGCGGGACGCAGGATGCAAAACCGGCCCACAAACCACAATCCCCAAGCCAAAATTACAGCTTCGAGACCGTGACGGGCGGGACGGTGACTTACGACCACGCAATTTGCACCGGATGTGAGAGCAAAATCTGCATCCAGGCGTGCGCGCGGGGGATTCTCTCGCTCAACGCGCGGGGTTGCCCGGAGCTTAACATCACGCCGGAGGCCGCGCAGAAAGGGCAGTGCGTGGAGTGTCTCGGCTGCGAGGTGGACTGTCTGCTCTACGGCGAGGGCGGTGGACACGTCGCGTTGCCGATTCCGGGGATGGACGCATAATCGCGGATCGAGAGACAAAATAGCGCGGCGCGTGCTTACCGGATGCTCCAGGAGGCCCGATGACCCAAGACCAAAACCTGATGCAGTTCCCCCTGACGATGGTGACGCCCTACTATAATCAGTTCCTCTTCTCTGACCACTATCTCGATCACCTGCTGCCCCGCGATGCCCGATGGGATGCCGCGCGCCACGAGGCCGCCGCGTTCTACGTCTGGCTGCGCGAGCTTTACGCGCGCGAGGGCGATCACCTCGATAACTACAACGAGTCGCAGCTCGAAGACCACTGGTTTATCCCCATCTTTGAGCGCCTGGGCCACATCTTCGAGCGCCGGGCCAGCGTGCC
>SLSP01000031.1 GCA_007130345.1 Thermoflexales bacterium | reverse complement strand
TCGGCTCAAGCACTCTGGCACAGCCTCGAAGTGGCGTATGAACTGCCGCCCGTCACCGAACTGCATCATCTGTCGGGCCTGCTCGATCCGGACATCCGCCGGTTCCGCGCGGCCTGGCCGCATCTGCCGGTGGATGCGCGCCGCCAACTCGCTACCACGCTGGCCCAGATGGCCGAGGCCGACTTCGAGATGGATTTCTCGGCCATCTTCCATATCACCCTCCACGATCCCGACGCCGAGGTGCGCGCTACGTCCATCGGCGGGCTGTTTGAGCAGGAGGACACGCGCCTGGTGAGCAGGTTTGTCGCGCTGTTGCAGGACGATGAAAGCGAGCCGGTGCGCATCAAGGCCGCCGAGGCCCTGGGAAACTTCGTGCTGTTAGGCGAATTGCAAAAAATCCGCGCCCGGCCTTTCGATCAGGCGCGCGCCGCGCTGCACGCCGTCCACACCAACCCTGCCGAGTCGCTGGAGCTGCGCCGTCGCGCGCTGGAATCCCTGGCCTACACCGCCCTCGATGATGTATCGGAGTTAATTGACACGGCTTACCGCCATCCCAACGAGAAAATGCGCATCAGCGCGGTCTTCGCAATGGGACGCAGCGCGGATTCCCGCTGGGCCGATACCGTCTTACGCGAACTGCTCAACATCGAACCGGAGATGCGCTTTGAGGCGACCCGCGCCTGTGGCGAGTTGATGATGCGCCAGGCGGTCCCCGCCCTCATCGAATTAGCCGAAGACGCCGACACCGAGATCCGCGAGATGGCCCTGTGGTCGCTAGGGCAAGCCGGCGGCGATAGAGCGCGGCGCGCGCTCACGCGCTATGCCCGCTCGCGGGATGAGGCGCTTCGCATTGCGGCAGAAGCGGCCCTCCAGGAATTGGACTTCTTCCACGGCGACCTCGACACTTTCTTCGGACCGCCGGAAATGTTCGACGGTTCCAGCGATATGGCCTGGGACGAGGATGAGGTGTAGACCTTATGGGAACTGGGGAGCGGCGGCGCATCGTGGGACGCATTGGCCTACTCTGGCTGATTGTGACGCTGGTGGGGCTGGCAGTGCCGTCTGCCGGTCAAGCGCAAGAGGCCGCAAGCACCTCCTATGAGTACACTTTCGGCCAGCAAGCGACCTTCAACTTGTGGTTGCCCGCGTCCAGCATGGCGCAAGAGGCCACACTGTTCCTGCGGATTAACGAGGACTTGACCCGCGCCTATACCGCGCCCGTGGACGATGGCCGCGCCACCTACACGCGCGCGCTCCGCGAGGTGCCGTGGCCGCCCTTCGCCACCATCACCTACTGGTGGGAGTACAACGGGCAGACCACAGCGCGGGCGCGCTTTCTTTACGAAGATAACCGCTTCCGTTGGCAGACTCGCCAGGAAGGCGGCATCACGGTTCACTGGGTAGATGGCGATGCCGCGCTGATGGTCAACGCCCTCGACATCGCCCGGAACGCTCGCCGCGAGATCGAGAGCACGCTGCAAGCCCCGCCCCTCGACACGCTCTCCATCTACATCTACCCATCGTCGCCGGATTTGCAATCTGCCCTGCGTCTGGCCGGGCGCGAGTGGGTCGCCGGGCAAGCCTACCCCGATCTCGGCGTGATCCTGCTGGCAATCCCCCCGACAGAGGGCGCGGTGCTACGGATGCGGCGCGATATTCCCCACGAACTGACGCATCAGATTCATTACAATCTGGTGGGGGATCAGGGCTACGCCGGGCAACCGGAATGGCTCGTGGAGGGCCTGGCCTCGCACTTTGAGACCACGCCCGATCCCGTGTATGCCGTCACGCTAAACGAGGCCCGCGAGACCGGGCAGCTTATCGAGATGACTACGCTTTGCTATCCCTTTCCCGATGATCGCGGGCGCGCGTTGCTGGCCTACGCGCAGAGCCAGAGTTTCGTCAACTACTTGCAGCGCACCTACGGATGGGCGACTATGCGCTCGCTGATTCACGCCTACGCCGATGGGCTGGACTGCTCGGCGGGCGTGGAGCAGACCCTGGGGATGAGCTTGCCCGCGTTAGATCGCGCGTGGCGCGTGTGGCTAGAACGGACCGCGCAAGGCTATGCCGAGCCGTGGAGTGCTACGGCTATGGTGATGTTGCGCGATCTGGCCCCCTGGCTGACGCTCCTGGCGTTGACCTTGCTCCCCGGCGCTATCTTCGTCGTGCTGACCCGCCTGGGTCGCTGACGCGCGCGCGCCAAGCCGCCCCGCTACAGCGTGCCCGGCGCGATAAAGGGCGCGCGCGGCAGCGTCGTCAGCGTTTCGGCCCCCGTTTCTGTGATGACGACGTCGTCCTCGATGCGGACGCCGCCCACGCCCTCCAGGTAAATGCCCGGCTCCACAGTGAAGACCATCCCCGGAGCCAGCGTTTCCGCGTTGCCCGCCACAATGTAAGGTGGTTCGTGCGCTTCCAACCCCATCCCATGCCCGGTGCGATGCACGAAACGCGGCCCGTACCCCTCCGCCTGGATTACGGCGCGCGCGGCGGCGTCCACCGCCTCGGCGGGGATGTCGGGGTGGGCGGCCTCGCGGCCGGCGGCGTTCGCCCGCAGTACAATCTCGTGGATGCGCGCCATCTCGCCCGCCGGCGTGCCGAAGACCACCATCCGCGTGATGTCGGAGACGTAGCCATCGACTACGGCCCCCCAATCGACCACGATCCAGTCGTCGGGATGAAAGGCGCGGTCGCCGGGGACGGCGTGCGGGTGCGCGCCGTTCGGCCCGGCGCAGACGATAGGCTCGAAGGCCAGGGCTTCTGCGCCACCGGTGAGCAGTTCCGCCACGAGCCGCGCCGCCGCCGCGCGCTCGGTCATCCCGATGTGCAACTGCGGCACCCACGTGCGGAAGGCCGCCTCGGCCACCGCCACCGCCCGCCGGATCGCGGCCAGTTCCGCCGCTGTCTTCGTCATCCGCGTCTCGGCGAAGAGGGCGTCCGCCGGGACGAGTTCCGCGCCGGGGGCGTAGCGCTGCAAGATCCGGGCTTCGAGCACGCGCATCCGTAGTGCCTCCACCCCGATGCGCGCGTCCGCCAGTTCGAGCACGGCGCACGCCTGCTGGAAGGCCAGCGCGTAGCCCTCCTCGTCGGTGTAGGCGAAGGCGCGGAAACCCGCTTGCCGGGCCTTATCCGCCTCCAACGCGGGCAAGACCATCGCCGGGGGCGCGTCCACCGGCAACAGCAACAGGATGGGGCGCTCTGCCAGGTAGAAGCCCAAGCCCGTGCTGTGGATCAAATTCGGCCCCGGCATCAATGCCAGCGCGTCCAGGCCCTGCCGCTCCGCCAGCACCTGTAGCTGTTCTAGGGATATATTTTCTTTCGCCATTTCATCTCCTTCCAGAATAAATGTTGTAGTTAAAATGTCATGCGTCAAGCGTCAAATAGAGCGTCGGTAAACACTATGCCTCTAACGCAGGTGCCATCTGTGGCAAGCCGCGCTGGACGGTTTCAATCTTCCGTGTCTTCCAAGAGCATCCGGGCCGCCACACCGCCAGAGAGTGTGACCATTGGGACGCCGCCGCCGGGATGCGTTGTGCCCCCGGCGAAATAGAGTTTGCGCACATCGGGGGCGCGATTGTGTGGACGTTGCAGCGCGGCCACGCGCTGATTGGACGAGGCCCCGTAGAGCGCGCCACGCCACGCGCCGGTCACGTCGCGGATTTCCAGGGGCGTGATCCAGCGCTGATAACGCAGCCGCGCTCGCGTGTTCAGACCAAAGGCATCCAGCCGCGTCAGAACTTGGTCGCAGTAGGCCGCCGCTTCCCGCTCCCAATCGAAGGCCGGGCCGATGGGCGGCGCGTTAGCCAATACGAACCAGTTTTCGCAGCCGGGGGGCGCGTGCTCTGGCGTGCGCTTCGAGGTGATGTTGATGTAAAGCGTCGGTTCTGCGGGCGGCACGCCGTGCCGGAAGATGGCGTCAAACTCGCGGCGGTAATCTGATGAGAACAGGATGGTGTGCAGGTCTAGTTGCGGCGTCTCGCCAGCTATTCCCAGAAGCAACACAAAACCGGAGCCGGAGGGTTCGACGGCAAGGCGACGTGCGCGCACGCGGGGATGGGTTGCTGTTTTGGGCAGCAGATCGCGGTAGGTGGTGGTCACGTCCACATTGGAGATCACGGCTGCGGCCTCCAGGGCTGTGCCATCGGTCAGAGTAACGCCACGCGCGCGGCCCGCGCGCACGTTGATGCGCGTGACGCGGGCTTCGGTGCGAATTTCGACGCCTAATTCCAGAGCTAGTTGTCGGTAAGCCGAGGCAATGGCATAAATACCTCCTTGGGGATACCAGATGCCCTCATTAAGCTCCTCGTGGGCAATGACGTTGAGCACTGCCGGAGCACGATAGGGACTCGCGCCGACGTAGGTGGCGTAACGGCTGAGCAATTGCCGCATTCGGGGATCGCGCACGGCGGCGCGGGCGGCCTGGTGCATTGTGCGCCACGCATCCACCTTGAGGATGTCGCGCAGGGGCAGGCGCAGGATGTCGCGGGCGCGGGGTGGGTCGCCATAGATGAAGACCTCGCCGGTGATTCGGTGGAGGGCTGCCGCGTGAGATAGGAAAGCCAAAAAGCCCTCCACGTCGTGGGGTTCCAGGGCCGCGATTTGCGCCAGCAGGGTGGGACGGTCTCTCGTCACATCGAGGCGGGTGCCATCGGCAAAGAAATAGCGCGTCATCGGCTCCACCGGTTCGAGGGTGAGGTAATCCGCCAGTCGGCGTCCCGCCGCCGCGAACGGTGTTTCCAGTGCGCGGCGCATCGTGATGGTGGATGGGCCAGCGTCAAAGGTGAAGCCTTCTGCCTCGATGAGGCGCATCTTCCCGCCCACAGCGGGGTTCTGCTCCAGCACCAGCACATCGCGCCCCGCCGCCGCCAGATGGATCGCGGCACTCAGTCCACCGATGCCGCCACCGATAACGATGATGGGTTGGGTCATAGGGTCTCCTGTGTGTCAACGGATGCAATGGTCAGGTAGCACGGCCTCAGTTAATTGGCGCCGCGTAAATACGTACCTGCTGCTGCTAGAATTAGTATAAAACACCTTGCAATTGCTGGCAAACCCGCAAGCCCCTAATACGCGTCGCGGAAAATCCCCCGAAGCACGCGCTATGTTAATGCTATTCTAATACACTTGGAGTACAATAAATATGGCTCTCTGGAAGGTTGCCGGCGGTGGGGAATTTGGATTCATCCGGCAAAATCCAGGAGACCATTACAAGCTAACGCAATGTGCAGCACGCAATCCTATAATTGAGACAATCCACGCGCGTCTCAGCAATATATTTCCAAGGAGGTCACTATGACACACAATCCATCGACAGAAGCTCTAGAATTCAAGGCAGAAGTGCAACAACTGCTTAACATCCTCTCGCGTTCGCTCTACAAGGAGCGGGAGATTTTCCTGCGCGAGTTGATTTCCAACGCCTCGGACGCGCTGCATCGGATGCAGTTCGAGATGCTGACGAACCAGGACGTGCTCGATTCGGACGCGGAACTGGCGATTCACATCGAGGTGGACGAGGAAGCGAACACGCTCACAATTTCGGATACCGGCGTGGGGATGACGCGCGAGGAGTTGGTGGAGAACCTGGGCACGATTGCCCATTCCGGCGCGATGACGTTCCTCAAACAGTTGGAGGGCGACCAACGCCTCGGAGACATCATCGGTCAGTTCGGCGTGGGCTTCTACGCGGTCTTTATGGCCGCCGACGAGGTGCGCGTGACGACGCGCTCCTATCGCCCGGATGCCGAGGCGTGGACGTGGACATCCAGCGGTGCCAGCACGTACATGCTCGCCCCGGCGGAGAAGACGACGCGCGGCACGACCATCGAGGTGCAGCTTAAAGAGGATGCGAAGGAGTTCGCCGCGCCGTGGCGCGTCCGGCAGATCGTGAAGAAGCACTCGAACTACGTCTCGTTCCCCGTCCACGTGGGCGACGAGGTCGCCAACGACCAGACCGCGCTCTGGCGCGAGTCGCCGAGCCAGGTGGAGGAGGACGCCTACGCCGAGTTCTACCGCCAGCTCACGCTCGATTTCGAACCGCCGCTGCTCCACATCCACCTCTCTGCCGACGCGCCGGTGGAAATTCGCAGCATCCTCTATGTGCCGCAGAGCAGCCAGCGCGGGGCCTTGCGGATGCGCACCGACTACGGGTTGAAGCTCTTCTCGCGCAAGGTGCTGATCCAGGAGGATAACAAGGATCTGCTGCCCGAATATCTGCGCTTCGTCGAGGGCGTGGTCGATTCGGCGGACGTGCCGCTGAACGTGGCCCGCGAGACGGTGCAGAGCACGCGCACCATCGGCCACATCAAGAAGGCGCTGCGCGGGCGCGTCCTCAAGGAACTCAAGCAACTAGGCGAGGACGACGCCGAGACCTACGCCACCTTCTGGCGCGAGTTCGGCGCGTTCATCAAGGAGGGCGTCACCACCGACTTCGGTGGGCGCGATGACCTGCTGCCGCTGCTGCGCTTCCAGACTTCCAAGTCGGAGGGCGCGCTGGCCTCGCTGGCCGACTACGTCGCGCGGATGGCCGAGGGGCAGGAGGCCATCTACTACATCCTGGGCGACTCGGTGGAGACCGTCGCCAACAGCCCGCACCTGGACTACTTCAAGGCTCAAGACCTGGAGGTGCTGTATCTGGTGGACGCCCTCGATCCCTTTATGATGCAGGGTTTGCAGACCTACGCCGAGAAGCCGCTCAAGAACGTGGATGATCCCGATCTGGACTTGCCGGAGTCGGATGAAGCCGCCGAGAAGGACGCGGACGCCGCCCCAGAGCTTGAGGCGGAGGTCTTCGGCAAGCTGCTGGCCCGTTTCCGCGAGGTGCTCGGTGCCCGCGTGACCGAGGTGCGGGAGGCGAAGGTGCTCAAGGGCAGCCCGTGTCGCCTGGTCGCCGCCGAGAGCGGCCCAGAGCGCGAGATGGAGCGCGTCCGCCGCCTGCTGGAACAGGATTACGAGATTCCCGCCCGCGCGCTGGAAGTGAACCGCAGCCATCCCCTGGTGCGGAATCTGGCGCAGGTCATCCAGGAGCAGCCAGCGGCCCCGGTCATCGCCTTGACCATCGAGCAGCTCTTCGAGAATATGCTGCTCATCGAGGGCCTGCATCCCAACCCGGCGCGGATGGTGCCGCGCATCCAGCAGTTGTTG
>SLSP01000172.1 GCA_007130345.1 Thermoflexales bacterium | reverse complement strand
GGATTTTTCCTATATGTAGTGGTCTGTGCGGTGAGCCGCAAACTCTAGGCGATAGTTAGTCACTCAGGGTTTCAAGCGCAATTGGGCCTTCAAATGGGAAAGTTGTTTCGCCCCCGTTCCTTAACACAGTTGCTGACAGGTCTTTGCATTGCCGCGTTTCAGTCGGGCGATTCTTCTGATTCGCCCTCTTCGCGGGCCTGACTGAGTATAATTTCTTCGACCAGGCGCTTGAGTCCCCGTTGGATCCACTTGACAGCTTGTTGCCCTCCCCGATTGTAGAAGGCTTGCCCCAAGTCTTGAGCGTGTTTTTTATAGCCGATCTCTTCTGCGGAGCGTTCCAGTGTGCGGGAAATGCGCCGCATCACGCGCAGAAACTCGCGCACTTGCTCAATTTCGCCCCGCAAAATCACCGCCTGCCCGCGTCCCGGCGCTATCCGCTGAATATCGGTATCGAAGGCCAGGTCGCCCAGGAGGTTGAGCCACGCCTTGGAGTCTACGGCATATTCCAGCGGCAGGGGCGCATCGATGGTGACAACATCCCCTGTGAAGAGCACCTGGTGTTCCTCGACCTTAATGGCAATCGCGCCGGGCGTCGTCCCCGGAAGTTCCACGAAGCGCAGTGGGGGCGTGCGGTGATATAGCGTCAGCGCTTCATCGCAGGCCAGCGTCACCTGGGGCTGCTTGAGGTTGTTGATAGCGGCGGCTTCATCGGGATAGCGATGGGCCATCGCCTGCGTCAACTCGTGCCACTCGCGGTCGGTTTTGCGGGCGAGAATGCGCAGCGTGGTCTCGCCGGCGATGATGGGCATATCGCACGCGGCAGCGCCGATGAGTCGCTCTGGGGCAGCATCGGTGAGCACCAGGTAGCGGAGGGGGTGCGCGTGCTCTTGGGCCTGGATCAGCCAGGCTTCGGCGTGGCTGGGGCGGGGCGGGGCGTTGACCAGTAACGCGCCTTCGTCCAGAGAAATGAGGGCCAGGTTGTACGGCGGATAGGTCGTCTCTACAAAGATGCCGGGAACGATTTCTTGCATTGCATAACCTCCATTTGTGCGCGATGCGCTTTTCTAGGTATCTATGAGTCCCCTGAAAAAAGCCGAAAATCCGATTTTTCCACACGCGACCGACTACCTAAATGAACTTCGCACGCGAAAAATCTACATTTCGTATAAGTTTCTAAAATATCGGATTTTTTAGGGTCTTTCAGGAGAGTCATCTACGCTGATTGTAACGCGGTTTTCAGAACTTGCATAATTTCAGCGTGGGGCCGGGCTTGCGCGCCGCCCTGAGCCAGCGTGGGCGAGCCTCCGCCGCGCCCGCCGAAAGCCTGGGTCGCCGCGCGCAACACCTCGGCGGCGTGAGGCGCGGGCAAGTCATCGCTGCGGGCGCAGACCAGGCGCAGCGCGTCGTCCTCGGTGGTGGCGAGCAGGAGCAGCGCGCGCGGTCGCTCGCGGAGCTGCGACGCGATGGCCCGCGCCTCCTCGAAGGGCCGGTCGTCCCAGTGGGCGGCGATGCGGCGCGCGCCATCCACCTCTATTGCGTCGGCCCACAGCCGCTCCGCTTCTAACTCGGTGAGCGCGCCGCGTGTCTTGCGCAGGGCTTGGAGCGTGGACTTGGTTTCGTCCTGGAGTCGCCCGATGGCGGCGGGCAGCTCGTCCTGGCCCACGGACAAGCCCGCGCTGACCTCGCGCAGGGTGTGGAGCGCGCGCCGATAATCGCGCAGCGCGCGTCCGCCGCACAGAAAGGTCACGCGCGTCCCGCCCTTGTAGCGCTCCAGCCCCGTGATCTTGAGCAGGCCGATTTCGCCAGTGAGGGCGACGTGGGTTCCGCCGCAGGCCGAAGCGTCATAGCCCGCGACCCAGACCACGCGGATGACGCCGCTGACGGCGGGCGGCTTCCGCAAGGGGATGTCGCCCAGTTCCGCCTCCGTGACGAAGTGCAGCGTGACCGGGCGGTTCTCCCAGATCACGGCGTTGACGGCGTCCTCCACCGCGAAGGCCGCGTCCCAGGTGAGGTCATCCGCCGTCACGTCGATGGTGCTGGCCTCAGTCCCCAGGTGGAAGCCGACCGTGGCGGCGGCGCGCGCCTGGACGAACGCCTCGGAGAGGAGGTGCTGGCCCGTGTGCTGCTGCATGTGATCGAAGCGACGGGCGACGTCGATCTGGCCCGTGACTTCTGCGGCATTGAGGGGCCGTTCCAGCAGATGCCAGATCGCGCCGGCCTCGTCCTCCCACACATCCAGCACCGGTACGCCCGCGAGCGTGCCCGTGTCGTGAGGCTGGCCGCCGGAGGTGGGGTAGAACGCCGTGCGGTCGAGTTGCACCGCCGGGCCACGCTCGGTTTCGCGCCGGGCCACCACGCGCGCGGTGAAGCCGGTCAGCGTCGCGTCGTGATAGTAGAGCTTTTCGGTCATTGGGCGGATGTCTTGCATAACGGTTGGGCCTCCTCTGGCTGAAGCTGGCAAGGTTGGTTAAACATTGATACACTTGGAGTCAGTATAGCACGTAAGGCGCGAGTCGAGAAGCGGGGGACGTAGTTTGTATTTTACGCACCACTAATGGTTTGTTAATGGAAATCGGTTATAATACAGATAGAAATCTGACATATTATCAACTCTAGCTCATTTGAAACACACCCAACTCGTTTTCACATCCGTTCAATCCGTTTTTCTCAAGGAGGCAACATGACCACCACATCCCCGACGTTACCGCAGAAGCGCCCACAATGGACGACGCCCATCGAAGCGCCTCCGATGAAGTGGGGGGGCCTTATCGCGCGGCATCTCGACAGCGTGCGCGACGCGGCGCAGGAGTTGCCCTACGATGACGACAGTCGCTTCATCTTCTTGAGCGATTTCCACCGAGGGGATGGCGGCCCCACCGACCGCTTCGCGCCGAACGCGCCCCTGGCCCTCCACATCCTGGAGCACTATTACGAGCGCGGCTTCACCTACATCGAGGTGGGCGATGGCGACGAGCTATGGGAAAACGCCCGCTTCGAGGACATCCGCCGCGCCCACGCGCCCTTCTTCGGATGGCTGCACCGCTTCGCCGAACGCGACCGCCTCCACATCATCTTCGGCAACCACGACGTGCAGGGCCTCCGCCACCGCGCCGCCGACAAGGACGGCCTCCCCGTGGTCGAGGCGCTGAATCTGCGCCATCGCCACACCGGGCAGCGCGTGCTCGTCACCCACGGCCACCAGGCGGATCTCAAGAGCCACATCCTCATCCCCGTGAGCCGCTTCGTGGTGCGCCACCTCTGGGGCCTGATCCAGAAGTGGAACCTCAGCTACGTCAAGTGGTGGTTCTCGCGCAAGCGTCCGAGCAAAGCCATCGACCGGCAGTTGATGACGTGGGCCGGCAGCCGCCAGCAGGTCACGATCTGCGGGCACACGCATCGCCCCGCCGCCGGCTACGATACCGCGCCCTACTTCAACACCGGGAGCGGCGTCCGCCCCGGCCACATCACCGGATTGGAGCTGCACCAGGGCGCGCTCACCCTGGTGCGCTGGATCGGCTCCCCCGCCAACAACACCATCCGCCGCGAACTCGTCGCGCCCGCCCGCACCCTGCACGCCTTCGCCTGAGTGCTCCCCGACCTGACAGGTCTCGCGCGCCTTCTTCCGGTTGACAACCTCACCTTTCCATCTACAATGCCCACATCAGCCCAGTCACGCGCTACACGCCCCCCCAACTTTCGACCTTTGACGCTCAGACCTTAAACTTATTTTCGGAGGATCACCATGACTCAAAAACCCACCAGCGCCGAGATTCGCCAGGCCTTTCTGGATTACTTCGCCGAGCGCGAGCACACCATCGTGCCGAGCGCCAGCCTCGTGCCGCAGGATGACCCCACGCTGCTCTTCACCAACGCCGGGATGAACCAGTTCAAGGACGTGTTCCTGGGAACGGGAACCCGCCCCTACTCCCGCGCCGCCGACACGCAGAAGTGTATGCGCGTCGCCGGGAAGCACAATGACCTCGACGACGTGGGCCGCGACGGCACGCATCACACGCTTTTCGAGATGCTCGGCAACTGGTCCTTCGGCGATTATTACAAGAAGGAGGCCATCGGGTGGGCCTGGGATTTGCTCACCCGCGTCTACCAGCTTGACCCGCAAAAGCTGTGGGCCACAGTCTTCAAAGATGACGTGGGCGACCTGGGCCGCGACGATGATGCCGGCGGATACTGGGAGAGCGAGACCACCATCCCCCGCGACCACATCCTCAACTTTGGGCGCAAGGACAACTTCTGGGAGATGGGCGAGACCGGCCCCTGCGGCCCGTGCAGCGAGATTCACTACGACCGTGGCCCCGCCGCCTGCGACAAGCAGGACGTACACGGCCACGTCTGCGCCGTCAACGGCGATTGCGCGCGCTTCACCGAAATCTGGAACCTGGTCTTCATCCAGTACAACCGCCATCTCGACGGGCGGCTTGATCCGCTGCCCGCTCAACATGTCGATACCGGCATGGGCTTCGAGCGCCTCACCGCCATCCTGCAAGGCGTCGCGTCCAACTACCGCACCGACCTCTTCTGGCCCATCATCGAACGGACGCAGGCCCTCGCCGGGCAGACCGACGCCGAGCGCGAGGCCCACATCACGGCCTACCGCGTCATCGCCGACCATGTCCGCGCCTGCACCTTCCTCATCGGCGACGGCGTGCTCCCGGCCAACGATGGGCGCGGCTACGTGCTGCGGATGGTGCTGCGCCGCGCCGTGCGCTTCGGGCGCAAACTCGGCTTCACCGCGCCCTTTATGGCCGATCTGGCCGGCATCGTCATCGAGCGGATGGGGCCGTTCTTCCCCGAACTGCCGCAACGCACCGACTTCATCCAGACGACCATCACCCGCGAGGAGAAGCACTTCCTCCGCACGCTGGATCGCGGCCTCGACCGCCTCGACGCGGTGATGGCCGACCTCGGCGCGCGCGACGAAAGCGAAATCCCCGGCAAAGTCGCCTTCTTCCTCCACGACACGCTCGGCCTGCCCTTCGAGGTGACGCGCGACGTGGCCGAAGAGCACGGCTTCACGGTGGACGCGGAGGGCTTCCGGCTGGCGCTCCAGGCCCAAATCGAGCAGAGCACCCGCGCCGGGCAATTTGCTATGGAAGACGACCTGCACGCCGAACTCTACCCCGTGCTCCACGATTGGGTGATGGCCCAGGAGTGCCGCCCGCAGGTCTACGATCCCTACAGCGGCCTCGCTCGCACCACCTGCGTCTCCGGGATGATCCGCAACGACGGCATCGACACTAAAGCCGCCGAGGGCGACGACGTGGAACTGGTGCTGCGCGAGACCTGCTTCTACGTCGAATCCGGCGGCCAGGTCTCCGACATCGGGCGCATCACCGGGGCCGATTGGGAGGTCGAAGTGACCGACTCCCGCCGCCCTATCGAGGGGATGGTCATCCACGCGGGCAAAGTGCTCAAGGGCGAGCCGCGCGTCGGCGATACCGTCCGGGCGGAAGTCGATGCCGCGCGCCGGTGGGACATCATGCGCAATCACACCGCCACGCACCTGCTCCACCGCGCCCTGCGCGACACCCTGGGCAGTCATGTGGCCCAGGCTGGCTCCGTCGTCGCCCCCGACCGGCTGCGCTTTGACTACAACCACGACCACCCGCTCACGCCGGAGCAGCGCGCGGCCATCGAGCGCATCGTCACCGAGGCGGTGCTGGCGAACTACGAAGTGCGCTCCCGCGAAGAGAACTACCGCGAGGCCCTCGACCAGGGCGTCATCGCCCTCTTTGAGGAGAAGTATGGCGAGGTCGTGCGCGTGCTGCGCGTGGGCGAGGCCGACGCGCCCTTCAGCCAGGAGCTATGCGGCGGAACCCACGTCCAACACACCGGCGACATCGGCCCGTTCCTCATCGTCAGCGAGAGCGGCATCGGCACGGGCGTGCGCCGCATCGAGGCCGTGACCGGGCGCGGCGCGTTGGCCGCCATCCACGCGCTGCGTGAGCGCCAGGAACACGCCGCCGCGCTGCTCAAATCGCCGGTGGAGGAGCTGCCGCAGCGCGTCGAGCGCGTGCAGCAAGAGCTACGCGACGCCGAGCGCGAGATCGAGGCGCTCAACCGCAAGCTCGCCCGCGCCGACTTCCAGAGCCTGCTGGATGACGTCATCGAAGTGGCGGGCATCCCGGTGCTGGCCGCCCGCGTCGATGTGCCCGACGTGGCGACCCTGCGCGAGATGGCCGACTGGTTCCGCGCTAAGATGCAGGGCGGCGTCATCGTGCTGGGCACGGTGGTCAACGAGAAACCGCTCTTCATCGCGGCCACCACCAACGAGCTGCACAAAGAACGCGGCCTGCACGCGGGCAACCTCGTCCGCGACCTGGCAAAGCGGGTCGGCGGCGGCGGCGGCGGGCGGCCCGATATGGCCCAAGCCGGCGGCCGCGACGCCGAGAAGCTCGACGAGGCGCTGGCGCAAGTCCCGGCGTTGGTGGAGGGGATGGCGCGGTAGATGAGAGGTGTATTATGGCAGTAGCGCAAAACTAACCCTATGACAAGAAGAAGCCCCCGGTTGATTTCAAGCAAGGACACGGATTTACACGGAAAAACACTGATTTTTTGGGTTTTATCCGTGAAATCTGTGTTCATCCGTGTCCCAAACAGGGTGACTTTTGCGGTATTGCGTATTATGGCTAATCGTACACAGAAGTTATTGCGCGCTTCTAGCCTGATAGGTGGTTTTTTGGATAACATGGCTGGTTTTGATCGCGAAATTGCTCTGACCCGACAAAATGAGGAACTGATGCTTTTTCTGGAACAGCGCGCGCGACAAACTCAAACGGTAGGATTAGCTGAAGTCAGATCGCTATTGCAGGTTTAACGCACTTTTTAAGTGTGTTGCACCTGGTTGATAGGAGAACACTATGCTACAATGGGCCTTTTCTGTCCATAACTTCAAATCGCTGCGGCGTCTGGATGCGCTCAAGGGGCGGCCCTTAACGCTGTTGCTGGGGCCAAACAACGCGGGGAAGACTTCTATCTTGCAAGCGTTGTTGTTGCTCAAGGGTAGTTTGGAGTACCCGGAGGCTGTGTTATCGTTTCGCAACAACTGGGTGGATTTGGGCAGCTACCGGGAAGTGGTCGGGGCGGATGGTGAGAGCGCGGGGTTGACATTTCGTATTGCGCTTGAGGGG
>SLSP01000290.1 GCA_007130345.1 Thermoflexales bacterium | reverse complement strand
TACGTGATGTAGATTTTCCGCGTGCGAATTTCATATATTTAGGTGGTCGCGTGTGGAAAAATCGGATTTTTGGACTTTTTTCAGGAGAGTCACGGATAACTTGAAAGCAATCCGGGGATTTTCGTGTGGATCCGTGTCCTATGCTCGAACTCCACCGGGAACTTTTTCTTGTCACAGGGTTAGATTTGCGCTACTGTCAAAAACAAGCGTCACGCGCGTTGCAATGGCTCAATGAAATCCACACAAAAAGCCCCCGAATTAGAGCGGGGCTTTTTGTATGGCGGCGGAAGTCCCTCCTCAGTTAGCCCTGCTCAGAGCGGATCGTCAGATTCGCGACTATACGTCGGAGCGGGGAACGTCAGTTCCCTGTGGAGCACATTCAACTGAGGGCATAGTTTGAAAGTCGGTTGCTGCTAGATTTCGAGCTTTCAAACATCCCGGCTATCAAATTCAAGGGCTGGTCATTTCTAATGGCAGTCCATAATAGGGCCTACCGGTACCCTGAGGTTCTCCAGCCCCCCGATGCTAGGCGGGGGCCCTAATTGCTTGCCCTACAGTCAAAAACAGCGTGTGCCAGAGGTGGCTAGCGGGGGGGGCGCAGCCACTCATGGGCGCGGCTAATCACCGTCCGCAAGGCCCCGTTGTCCTTGATTTGAGCGATTCCGGCACACCCGAATCTACCTCCGGGAATTGCTGGACTTCGAGCTATTCTTGAGCGATTTGCCCACAAAACTGAAAGGTTACAATTCAGCAAGCTTCAACATTCAAGCGAGGTGTCTATGTTGCCTAATATCACTATCATTGGGGCTGGAACGATGGGGGAGGCGCTCATCAAAGGTTTGTTGCGCCAATCCCTGATCGATCCGGGCCATCTGATTGCCACCGGGCCGCGCGAGACGCGCCGGGCCAAGTTGTCCGAGCGTTATGGGGTGCGCACCACGCTCGATAACGTCGCGGCTGCGCAAGATGCTACCGTCGTCTTCCTATCCGTCAAGCCGCAGGTCTTGCCCCGTGTGCTAGAAGAGTTGCACGGCCACGTCCCCGCCGACGCGCTAATCTTCTCCATCGCGGCGGGGGTCAAAATCGCCACCATCCGGCGCGGCCTGGATAACGCCTATGTCGCGCGGGCAATGCCCAACACGCCGGCGCAAATCGGCCAGGGCATTACCGTCTGGACGGCGGCGGATACGGTCACGGGAACCCAGCGGGAGCACGCGCTGCTCATCCTCCAGGCGTTGGGGGAAGCGGTGTATGTCGAGGATGAACACTACTTGGATATGGCGACCGCGCTTTCGGGCACGGGGCCGGCCTACGTGTACCTCTTTATGGAAGCGCTGATCGACGCGGGGGTTCACCTGGGCTTCTCGCGGCGCATCTCCGAGCAGTTAGTCTATCAGACCGTCATCGGGGCGGCTAACTTCGCCCGCCAGTCGGAACTGCATCCTGCCGCGCTGCGCAACCAGGTCACATCACCGGGGGGGACTACAGCGGAGGCGCTCTATCACCTGGACAAAGGCAGCTTTCGCACCGTGCTGTCCCGCGCAATTTGGGCCGCCTACGTGCGTTCCGCGCAACTGGGCCGCGCCGAGGATTGAGCGGGCTGTTCGCGGCACACAAAAACGCGCCGGCGAAGGGTAAACCTTCGCCGGCGCGCAGTTGTTCAAGCGGGAACTGATCCGCGCTTATAGGCGCAGCAGAAAAAGAACCCGCGCGCGATACAGCACGAGTTCTTCGTGTACATTCAAAGACTCTACTGAAAGCCCCCTAAAAAATCCGATTTTTTAGAAACCTGATCCTACAGATAGATTTTTCGCGTGCGAATTTCATATAGGTAGTAGGTCGCAAGTGGAAAAATCGGATTTTTGGGCTTTTTTCAGGGGAGTCATTCAAAGGGACTTCAAATGAACTGCGCCGCGAACCTCTCTAGGCCGATTTTAGCGCGTTGATTTTCTGCATCAGACGGGACTTTTTGCGCGCCGCCTTGTTGGGATGAATCACATGCTTGCGCGCCGCCTTATCCAACTCGCTGGCCGCCCTGGGCATCAAGGCCTCCGCCTGTTGATAATCACCCGACGCGATAGCTGCGTTCACCATCTGCACGGACCCGCGCATCTTACCCTTAATATAGCGATTCCGCAACCACTTTCGGTGCGAATTCCGTATTTGTTTTTTGGCTGATTGTGTATTCGCCACGTTTTACTCCTCCAAAGTCAGCAATCCTAATGTTAGAAGCACAGTATACATGATTTTGGTATTTTGTCCAATAGCACGCGGGGAGGGGGGATGCGCAATGATTCCACAAACAAAAGCGGTAGTTATGGACAAAGATCACCCTACGCAACCTACTACATATATGAAATTTGCACGCGAAAAATCTATCTGTAGTATCAAGTCTCTAAAAAATCGGATTTTTTAGGGTTCTTTCAGTAGAGTCATGGATGGGTGAGCAAATTTTATCGCAAAAGTGCCTTTTTACGTGCTCGCCGGTGGGCTACGCCCAGCAACCGACTTTCAAACTATGCCCTGTCAGGAAATTGTAGTCATCGCATAGCGGATGCCTGACTACGAAAAAGCTTGAATTCTCGGAGAACCGCCAAGTTCAAGGCAAATGAATGCCCGAATATGGGGAGTTGACTACCTTCTCAATTATCGATAAAATGAAAGTGAAGGGGTCTCCTTTATGAGGCGTTGAGACCTATCGAATTAAACTTTAGGAGCGTGCGCGATGAACGAGAAGACGATGGAGCAAGAACCAGAGCGAGAGACCGTCCAATCTACGGAGGGTGCTTGGCGTCAGGCCGGCAATTGGCTGACCCGCGCCCTCTCGCAATTGCGGATCAAAATCACTTTACCCTACGTCGTACTGGCGATCTTGGTGGCCGCCACCGGGGCCTATCTGGTGACACGGCTGTTGTCCAGTGTTCTGGAGGACCGATTTCACGCAACCCTGATCGATGCCGGGCGCACGGCCAACGATACGCTGGTCAAGATTGAACAAGAGCACCTGGCGATCTGGCGCAGCATCGCCTACACGGAGGGTTTCGCAAAGGCTGTCGCGGCTGCGAATGAGGGCGATCTGGGGCTGCTCGCCGCCCCGCACGCGGTCAATGCGCAGGTGGATGTGCTGGAAGTGCTGGCCCTCGATGGCTCGCCAATCTATGCTATGTACCGCGATCCGAAAGGCCGAGCGACCGACTATGATTTGGCTGTCGGCCCTAACCGCGCGGCGTGGGAAATTGTCGATAAGGTCATCCACGGCGAATCGGATGCGTTCGGCGATAAGTACGCCGATATATTGGAGACACAACGCGGGCGCATCTTCTACATCAGCGGGCCGATTACCCATGGAGACGAGCGCGTCGGTGTGCTGCTGGTAGGGGTGTACTTAGAGGGGTTGATCGAGCGACTGGATCGTACCGCGCTGGCGCGCGTCTCGCTCTATCTGGAGCCGGGGCCGCCCGGCATCTCAACGCTGCATCCCGATTCTCTAGAACCGTTGGTATTGGAGAGCGGACGCTATTACTGGTATTTGCAGCAGCAGGCTTTCCAAACTCCGCGCCGCGAGATCGAGGTTCGCGGGCGCACCTACGCGGAGGTCTTTGGCGCGCTCGAACTCCGCCACAACAAACAACTGGGCCTGATGTCCGTCTCACTGCCGCTCTCCTTTGTCACAGACACGCGCCAGCCCATCCAGCAGGCATTAGTCGCGCTCTTCGGTGTGGCGACCGCGACCGTCATCTTCATCGGTGCCCTGCTCGCCAGCGCCGTCGTGCAGCGGATTGACCGTCTGGTCGCCGCAACAGAGGAGGTCGCGCGCGGCAACCTAAACACCCAAGTGGAGATCAAGGGGCGCGACGAGGTCGCTACACTGGCCCAAGACTTCAACCAGATGGTGGGCCAATTGCGGGAAGGACGCCTCTATCGGGATCTGTTGGGGCACACGACTAGCCCGGAAGTCGCTGCCCGGCTGCACGAGGAACGCCAGAAGGGTACGTTGGAGTTGGGCGCGCGGACGCTCACCGCCACCATTCTCTTTGCGGACATTCGCGGCTTCACCACACTTTCCGAGGGCCGCGAGCCGGCCTACATCATCGAGATGCTCAACGAATACTTTCAAGGAATCGTGACCGTCATCTGTCAGAATCACGGTGTGGTCAACAAATTCATCGGGGATGCTGTGTTGGCCTTCTTCGGCGTTCTGCCAGAAGCGCAGACGCCCGAAGAGAGCGCGCGAGATGCCGTCCTGGCCGCGCTCGATATGCTGGAGTACATTTATACGATGAATCGCCAGCGCAAAGCCAAGGGCGAGTTACCCATCCGCCTAGGGATTGGCGTGAACACCGGTGAGATCGTCGCTGGCATTCTTGGATCGGAGGAACGCTTCGAGTACGCCATCTTAGGCGATACGGTCAACGTGACGCAGCGCATCAGCGATTTGAACAAACAGTTTCCCGATTACGATCTCTTCGTGCGGGCGGAGACGTGGGAGCGAATGGCCGAGATGGGAGAGACGCCTTCAGTTGATGCGATTCGCCTGAGCGATGTGCGCCTCAAGGGGCGCGCCGAGCCGGTCGCCGTCTACGCGATCAAGGGGATAGGAGACCAATGATGAGACGCTACCGTCGGTTGCTGATTTGGCTACTCTTTGGTTTGATCGTGATTGCGCTGGGTGCCGTCACTGTCTTCGCTGCTGTCTCTCTGGGATTGGAACCCTTATGGCCGGCGACCTACGATGAGACGTTGGCCTCCCAGTTGTGGGCGGATTACAGCCACGATGTACCACGTCCGGCCCCGCTCGCCCCGCTTGGCCCGGAGGTGATCTTCGACGTGCGAGCTATGCACGGTGATACCGGTCCGCTTCCGCCAGGGCCGTTTTCCACGTTAGAAGCCCGGGCCAGCGCCACGCCGACCCCGCTGCCCACCAATACTCCCACACCGACCAACACGCCGACCCGTACCCCAACGCCCACGCGCACCGCAATACCGACGCCAACGCTCACGCCGACCAACACGCCTATACCGCTCCCTACCTTCACGCCGACGCCGACCGCAACACCGCAACCCCCGCCGGATCAACCCTCGCCGCAACCTCCACCGGATCAACCCCCGCCGCAACCCCCACCGGATCAACCGCCACCGCCGCCGCCCACGGAACCCATCTCTCCACTTGCCACGCCCCCGCCACCTGGTGTGTGAGATTTGACGGGTCTCCAAGATTTCGCCGGGTAAATCGAGGTTTTCCTCACAGGTGTCACCCTGAGCGTAGTCGAAGGGTCTCTGTCCCTACCGCAAAGATTCCTCGACTACGCTTGGAATGACGCCTACCCACCGTCCGGCGAAATCCCAGAGAACCAACACCCTCTTAAGCTCATGACCCCGTCCCCAAGACGGGAACTCGACGCCTTTTTGAACACGCTGCACTTACCCTATGCCGCACGCGCGTGAGTCTCCCCTTGCACTTCCTTTTCTTTGAAGTATACTCTGGTCAACTCATACACAAAGGGGGACTGACCATGCGCTTCCCACGTTCTGCCGGTATCTTATTGCACCCGACCTCATTGCCGGGGGGATTCGGTATCGGCGATCTCAACGGTTCGGCGTTTCGATTTGTGGATTTCCTGGTCGAGAGCGGCCAATCGCTCTGGCAGATTTTGCCGCTAGGGCCTACCGGCTACGGCGACTCGCCGTATGCCTGTTTCTCCGCCTTCGCGGGGAATCCCCTGCTCATTGACTTGGCACGCTTGGCGGAAGAGGGCGACCTCGACGCTGCCGAGTTAGCGGATTGTCCCGATTTCCAGGCGGATTGGGTCGATTTTGGGCCGGTTATCACCTATAAAATGGAGAAGCTGCGCCAGGCCGCGCGCGCGTTCCAGCAGCAGGCCAGCGGAGAGCGCCGCGCCGCGTTCGACCGCTTCTGCGCGGAGCACGCCGCCTGGCTCGACGACTATGTGCTGTTTATGGCCCTCAAGGATGACCACGACGGGCATGTGTGGAATACGTGGGAGCGCGAGTTGGCCTTGCGCCAGCCGGAGGCTCTGGCCGAGGCCCGCGAGCGACTGGCCGACGCCATCTTCGCGCAGCGCTACTTCCAGTTCCAGTTCTTCAGCCAGTGGGAGCGCGTGAAGGCGTATGCCAACGAGCGCGGCGTCCAGATCATCGGCGACATCCCCATCTTCGTGGCCTACGACAGCGCGGACGTGTGGGCCAATCCCGACCTCTTCTTTTTGGACGAGAACCGCCTGCCCACCGTCGTCGCCGGCGTCCCCCCGGACTATTTCAGCCCGACGGGGCAGTTGTGGGGCAATCCCCTCTACCGCTGGGACTTGATGGCGGAGCAGGGGTATGCCTGGTGGATTGCGCGCATCCGCCAGACCTTCCGCATGGTGGATATTCTGCGGCTGGATCACTTCCGGGGCTTCGCCGCCTATTGGGAAATTCCCGCCGGGGAACCCACCGCCATCAACGGGCACTGGGTCACGGGGCCGGGAGACGCGCTGTTCTACGCCCTCAAAGACGCGCTCGGCGAGTTGCCCATCATCGCCGAAGACCTGGGGCATATCACCGAGGATGTGGAGGCGTTGCGAGTGCAATTTGACCTCCCTGGGATGAAGGTGCTGCAATTCGCCTTCACAATGGACGCCAGCAACCCCTATCTGCCGCACAACCTAGACGCCAACAGTGTTATCTATACCGGCACGCACGACAACCAGACCACAATGGGCTGGTATTGGAGCCGCGAGGGTGAGGAGTTGGAGCGGATGCGCCGCTATCTGGGGCCGGTCAGCGAGGCCGTCAATTGGGCCTTGATGCGTATGGCCTATCGTTCCGTCTCCGACATCGCCGTGGTGCCGTTGCAGGACGTGCTCGGCCTGGGCGATGAGGCGCGGATGAACAGCCCCGGCAAGCTCGGCGGGAATTGGTCGTGGCGCTACCGCGAAGAGGAGCTATTGCCCCAACACCGGGACGCGCTGCGCGAGATGATGCTGACCTACGGCCGGCTGGCTCCACAAGAGAAGACTGAGCGTCCCACCTGGATGTGAAAGCGCGAGTATAGCGCGGCCCCCGCTATGGCGGGGGCTTTTTATCGCAACGCTTTGGAGAGTAAAAAATCCGATTTTTTAGAGACTTGATACTACAGATAGATTTTTCGCGTGCGAATTTCAT
>SLSP01000164.1 GCA_007130345.1 Thermoflexales bacterium | reverse complement strand
CTGGCTGACGAAGACGCCTACATCCTCCGGGCCGACGGTGGGCAGATATTGCGGCATAAACTGCGGCGCGATGACGGGGATCGCCGGGCGGCCCGTCAGTTGCGCGATGTAGACCGCGCCGAGCACCCCGGCGTGGTAGCTCGTCCCGCAGCCGATGATGTAGAGGTGCCGCGCCTGGGCCATCCGCTCCACCAGCGGCCCAACGTGCGGCGAGGCTTCGAGCAGATGCAGCAACTCGGCAGCGGCCTGGGGCTGCTCGTGGATTTCCTTGAGCATAAAGTGCTCGTAGCCGCCCTTTTCCACATCGGCCATGCTTTGGGTGATGACCTCGATCTCGCGTTCGACGCGCGCGCCATCTGCGACGCGGCGCAACTCGATGCCGTCGGCGCGCAGGATGGCGATCTCGCCATCGCGGATGCGCAGCACGCGGCGCGTCAGCGGCAGAATCGAGGGCAAGTCGGAAGCGACGCAGGTGGCGTCCTCCGCGATCCCGGCGACGAGGCCGGAGCCTTTCTTGATGGCGTAGAGTTCCGCTTCGCCCACCCGCCCGATGACGAAGGCGTAATCGCCTTCCAGGTCGTGGTAGGCGCGGCGGATGGCCTCGACCATATCGTGGCCCTGGTTCACGTACCGCTCCACCGCGTGGATGCACGACTCGCCGTCGTTGGTCGAGCGCACGGTCAGCCCCTCGGCGATGAACTGCTGGCGCAACTCCACGTTGTTGACCACGTTCCCGTTGTGCGCGCCCACCAGATCGCCGTCCGAATCCAGGTGCGGCTGCGAATTCGCCTGCGAGGGGGCGCCAAACGTCGCCCAGCGCAACTGCGTGATCCCGCGCTGCCCGCGCATCTCCGCGAAGTTGAGCGCGTCCGCCACCGCGTCCACCTTGCCGACGTCCTTGCGCAAATCCACCGTGCCATCCGCTGCCAGCGTCGCGCAGCCCACCGAATCGTAGCCGCGATACGATAATCGTCGCGCCGCCGCAATCAACACCGGGCCGAGCGCGCGGTCTTCCTTCGTCACAATCCCAAAAATTCCACACATACCAGTTCGCCCCCTTTGAATGATACCATTATCCACCCTAATACTGTAAAAGGAAACCCCGCCCGCTGGCAAGTGATAGGTTGCGCCTTCCGTTGCTACAGATATAATCAGAGGATAATCGACCGAAGGCCAAGAGAAGGATAACCACAGGAAGCGCACTATGACCGATACAGATTACACCAGCCTCACGTTCAAAATTCCGCGAGAAGCCGAGGACTATCTCGCCTGTTCGGATTTTGTAGTCGAAGCTGTAGAAAGCATCATTCAACAGGCGATGGACGATGAGCGCAATAGAATCATCATCAATACCAATCTGCGGCGCGGGATTCCTATGGAGAACGTCAACAAGATTGCCGGCCCGTTCATTGAAGCCTGGGCGTATGAGGTTTTCTCGGATGTGTTGGAAGATGAGGCCAATGCCTACCAATTGGTCAACGTAGAAGCCGGGCAAAGACTCAACATGGCGGATGTCATTCTGCAATTTGAGCGGAAACGGAAGCGCCAAACGTCAGTCACTGCTAACGTTGATATCAAGGCGACCAGTCAGGACATCAAAAAAAGCGGAAAATCCCCCAACATTACCTCGTTTGCCAGAATCAGGACGGCTTACATCAAAGACCCCGATTACCTGTTCATCATCTTGTCCATCAAACACAAGGTCTACAGCACAAGAGACAGTGCGACAAAAATGATGATGGGCATTATGGAAATCGTTGACTTCAATGCGTATGACTTAAAGTTCCTGGCCGACCAAGATATCAGATATAACCCGGCGCTGGGGAGTGGACAGTTACAGGTGCGGGACATTCACTACGTCGCGCGTCAAAACCGCACAACTTGGGAGTTCTGCCAGTTGTTGGATCAAAAATGTATCGCCTCTCGCACCGGCTTTGCGGGTTGGCTGCGTTACGCCCGGCAGTATGAGTGGATCAAAGATGAATAGAATCGAGATTCTTCAAGGTGACGCGCTGGAGCTATTCGACGATATTGCCACCCAAAGCGTGGATTTAATCATCGCGGATCCGCCTTATAATTTGGGCAAGGATTACGGAAACAATCACGATCTGAAGGGCTTTGACGAGTATCTGGATTTTTCCCGTCGTTGGTTGAGCCAGGCGCAGCGCGTCTTGAAACCGACCGGCACGCTCTATGTCTTTATGGGCGTGCGCTTTATCTCTTATCTGTATGATATTCTGGACAGGCAACTCAAGATGTTCTTTAATTCCTGGATTTGTTGGCATTATACCCAGGGGATGGGCCGGACGACGGGCTTTTCTCCTCGCCATGATGACATCCTGATGTTCAACAAATCCGCAAAATACACCTTCAATTTAGATGCTGTGCGTGTACCTCAAAAATACTATCGGACACGCAATAATATGCGCGGCGCAAATCCCGGAGATGTCTGGAAGTTCTCGCACGTACACTATTGCAACGCCAATCGTCAGAATCACCCCACACAAAAGCCAGAAGGCTTAATTGAGAGAATGGTCTTGGCATCTTCTGATGCAGGCGAATTGGTATTAGACCCATTTTCCGGCAGTGGCACCACATTGCGCGTGTGTCAACAATTAAACCGCGCGTGTGTGGGATTTGAGTTGAACCCTGATTTTGTTCAAATGACGAAAGATCGCTTGCAGCAGCCTTTCACGGGATTTGACAGTATCGATGAGAGACTGGAGCGGGTTCCCCGCGATTTAAGAGACACGGCAATTCGAGAAGAGTACCTTGCCAATCACGTCCGTTGGTTCTTGCAAAATCGTAACGGTTCTGTTGAGAAATTTTTAGAATCCGTAGCGAAGATGTATGGCGATAAGCCCCGGTTCGCTCATACTAAAACTGTGCAACCTTCTTTGTTTTCAGAAGAATAGTTGTCTTAATTGATCAGCAATCTATTGGAATGACGCAATGGCCCTACGCACCCTCTACCAAACATTACTCGATAGCGACCTCGCCCGCCTGCGGGTGATCGCGCAGCAGTGGTCGATTACGCTGCTGGCGGAGCGTCGTGCCGATCTCGCTGCCGAGCTGGCGGACGCGATGGCGCGTGTCGAGGCCGTTGATCGCGTCTGGGAGGAGCTGCCCGAAGACCAGCGCGCCGCGCTCTACGACTTGCAGCGTCACGGGGGCGCGCGGCCCTGGGCCGTTTTCACCCGGCGCTGGGGCCAGATTCGGCCCGTTGGCCCCGGCCGGCTGGAGCGCGAATCGCTGTGGCGTGAGCCTATCTCACCGGCGGAGGGCCTCTGGTATCTGGGGCTGGTGCAGCGGGCCTTCGATCCGCGTCCCTCCGGCGCGGTGGAGATGGCGTTCGTGCCGGACGAACTCGCGCTGTATCTGCCGGAACCGCCGCCGCATCACGTTCCCCCGCCGGAACCGACGCCGCCCCCGCGCCACGTCATCGCTGGCGACGACGGCCTGGCCGACGACCTGGTAACGCTATGGGCCGCGCTCCGGCAGCGCGCGCTCCCGCCGGACGCCGAGCGCCACGATGCCCCGGTGCGGGCGCAGTGCCACGCGCCGGCCGCGCCGCGTCTGGCCTTGCTCAAGACGCTGGCCGTGGAGCAGGGCTGGCTGCACCGCGACGAGGACAATCGCCTACACCTCTCTCCAGAGCCGACGCTGGCCTGGCTCCAATCTGAGGCGTGGGCGCAGTGGGCGACGTTGGCCCAAGCGTGGATGACGAGCGCGGGCTGGAACGACCTGGCCCACGTCCCCACGCTGCGCCTCGATCCGCCAAAAGCGTGGCCCAACGATCCCCTGACGAGCCGCCGCGCCTTCCTGGACATCCTGCGCCAATGCGCGCCCGGCGTCTGGTATGATCTGGCAGATTTCGTGGCCTACGCGCGTGCGCATGCCACCGATTTCCTGCGGCCCGATGGCGATTATGAGAGCTGGCCCCTCCGCGATGCGCAAACCGGCGCGGCCCTGCGCGGCTTCGACCATTGGGACGCCGTCGAGGGCGCGCTGGTAGCCCACTACCTCACCGGGCCGCTGACGTGGCTCGGCTGGCTCGACCTGGGACGCGTCGATCCCGCGTTCCCGCCGGGCGCGTTCCGGCTCAACGCCGCCGGCGCGGCTTTCCTGGAGCTGGGCGATCCGCCGGCCCTCGCCGCGCCCGATCCCGTGGCGGTGCTCGCCGATGGCGGCCTGCGCGTCCCGGCCCGTCGGCGCTACGGCCGCTTCCAGTTGAGCCGCGTGGCCCAGTTCGCCGCGTGGGATGGCGCGAGCTACATCTATCGACTGACGCCGCGCTCGCTGGCGCGCGCCGCGCAGCAGCGGATTACCGTCCCGCGCATCCTCAGCTTTCTGGAGGAAGCCACCGGCCAGCCGCTCCCAGACACGCTGCGCGCGGCCATCCAAAACGCGGCGCAATCCGATGAAGCGGCGCGATTGGAGCGTGTCTGGCTGCTGCGCGTGCCCGATCCCGCCGCGCTCGCCGCGCCGGGCATCCAGCGCTGCGTAGTTGAGACCCTCGCGCCGGGCGTGGCCCTCATCCGCCACCGCGATAAGGCGCGGGTGCTGACGCTCTTGCTCCAGGCGGGGATTTTGCCGGATGTGCAGGAATCGGGGCGCGAGGCCGCCCTCTCGGAGCCGCGATGACGCCTCAGCCCCCGGTCAGCGTCCTGATTACGGCCTACCGCGAGGCCGCCACGGTGGGGCAGGCCATCGACGCCTTCCTGGCGCAGCTCCCCGAAGGCGGCGAAATCCTCGTCATTTGCCCCGACCCGGAGACGACGGCGGTGGTGGATGATTACGCCAAGCGCTATCCCGCTGTGCGCCACATCGCCGACCCGCAGCAGGGCAAGCCGGTGGCGCTGAACCGGGGATTGCACGCGGCCCAGGGCGACCTCCTCGTGATGAGCGATGGCGACGTGACCGTGGCCGACGACGCGCTCGCGCTGTTGCTGGCCCCCTTCGATGACCCGGCGGTGGGCGCGACCACCGGACGGCCCGTGAGCCGCAACGCCCGCGAGACGCTGTTCGGCTACTGGTCGCATTTGCTGACCGACAGCGCGCACGTTGTGCGTCTGGGCCGCGACCGCCAAGGCGAATTCCTGCTCTGTTCGGGCTACCTCTTCGCGGCGCGGCGCGCGTTGGCGGAACCGGTGCCGGCGGACGCGCTGGCCGAGGACGCCGTGCTCTCACATCGCATCGCCGAGCGGGGGTATCGCACCCGCTACACGCCAGAAGCGCACGTCTTCGTCAAGTATCCCACCACCTATCGTGACTGGCTGCGGCAGAAAGTGCGCTCCGCCGGCGGCTATGCCCAGGACTACGTGCGGCAGTCACCCGTGCAGATGCGCTCGGCGCGGTTGGAAATCGTCACGGGGACGCGGTTGGCGCTGCGCTATCCGCGCTCCGTCCGCGAGTTCGCGTGGACGCTGCTGCTCTTCGCCGCCCGGCTGCACCTGTGGCTCCTGGTCTACGTCAACGTGCGCGTGTTGCGGCGGCCCCTCACGGCATTGTGGCAGCGGGTGGAAAGTACGAAGTGATTTTGGATTTGCCATTTGCGAAGGAGAGTATGATGAAGTCCCAAGAGAGTGCATATCTGGAGCTTATTCTGACGCGATTGGCTAAGTGTCGGGAGTACCGCCCGAAGTTTGGGACAGGTCAAGCTGTGACTTTGGCAGATTTCCAACAGATGTACGGGGATGACCCGTTCTACAACTGGTTTGGGTTGGATAATCCGGCCCTTTACGCGGCCCACAAAGCGGCTGGCGGCCTGACATCGCTCTATCGACAGATTGGCATCGGATGTGAAGAGGTGTTTCGGCAGATGCTGCAAGACCAGTTCCGGTTGACTTCCGAACAGGTTGCCTAGTCTTATGAAATTTCGCTTCCAGACGGCGGCACCCGCACCTTGTCATTGGATGGACGCGTGGCGTATGAAGATGTCCGAGATGTGGAAGGGCGACGCAGACTTGAGGCGTGGTGTCAAGAAATCGCCGCCAATTTAGACGTCGCGCCGAAAATTATCCACGCGCTCGATGGCATCGTTTTTGAAATTCGGCAAGGCTACAAAAGCAAGGATTCCAAGCGGCAGAATGCCGACATCAGCAACATCGTCAGCGCGTATGCGCGGGGTTACTTGCCGGTCTTCGTCATTCTGTCGTCACAGATTGATGGCGATCTCGCGGCCCGGTACAGAAACAGCAAATGCCCGGTTTTAGTCGGTTCTCTGGCCCCTTCGCCCCACACGTCTACGTATGCCTTTTGCCGCGAGATTGTCGGGTATGACCTGGCGGGCTTTTTTGAGCGACATTCCGGAGCTTTGCGGCAAGCTATCGAAAGCATCATTACCGCGCTTCTGACTCCTCAATGAAACAGAAGTCGGAGCTTACTTTTAAGCATAATTTGCAGCAGGGTCGCTATGGTTGGTTGCGGCTCACTCCCGCGTATTCCCTTAAAATGGTGCAACGCTATATGCCGGGCGATTTAGCGGGGGGGAAGCTGCTAGACCCTTTTGGCGGTACCGCGACTACGTCACTTTACGCGGCCTATCACGGCATTGAATCCTACTCTTTGGAATTGAACCCGTTCTTGGCTTGGTTTTCGCGGGTCAAAACCGCGAGATACGATAAGCGCGTTGCTGATAATTTGTGTCACGCAAGTGAGTGGCTTCTTGAGGCATTGGGGCAAGGGGCTATTCGATTGGCGGAGCCGCCTCCGATACGCAATATCCAGCGGTGGTGGCGACCGGCGGCTTTGGAATTTCTTCAGACGTTGAAGGGGGGCATCGCAACGTGTTATGAAAAATCGTGGGGGACACCGGAAGTTATCGATTTGCTGACCATCTGTTTTTGCCGCACCTTGATAAAAATATCCAACGCCGCGTTTAATCATCAATCGATGTCTTTTAATGATGATCGGCAACTGGGCTTATTTAACGAAGATGACGAATATCACGCGATATTTTCTGCGAATGTACAATTTGTAGCGGCGTCGCTTCGCCGTAACCCCGAAGTCGTGCCGCAGATTGTTCAGGGGGACGCGCGCCGCGTGGATGACTACGTGCCTGGCAATATAGATTGGGTGATTACCTCGCCTCCGTATCCTAACCGTATGTCGTACATTCGGGAATTGAGGCCCTATATGTATTGGTTGGGCTATTTAGAAGCGTCAGAAGAGGCTGGAG
>SLSP01000011.1 GCA_007130345.1 Thermoflexales bacterium | reverse complement strand
TAGGGGTGAGCGGCTTTGCAAGCCTCCCGACCGGGGCAATCAAAACGCCCCCGGCGATGCTCGGCTAATAATGCCTTGTAACAAGTATAAGGCAAGATGGAAAGAAGGGCAAGGCTGGATTTTGAGCAATATCGAGCCGCCGATGGTTTCAATCATCGGCGTAGCGGGTTTTGACGGTTGACGCTTCACGCGTGGCAGATATGTGCTTGCTTGTTTGGTGAGACTTTGGTATACTTGCATGGCTCTATTGAAAAAACTAACGCAAAGGTGCAAAGACGCTAGGAAAAATTAAGATAGATAGATTTTCCGCGTGCGAATTTGATATAGGTAGTAGGTCGCGTGTGGAAAAATCGGATTTTTGGACTTTTTCAGAGGACCCACATTATAGTAACCGCCATTGAAGAAGGAGTGAACCTTTGGAATCAACAGGAACGTTAGTCCGGGGTGTTGGGGCGGCAGCGGATGCGATATTTCCTTGAACACACTCAAAGTTCTCGTCGCAGATGATCACGCGATAGTGCGGGCGGGGTTGCGCAACGCGCTGGCAAACGTCCCCGGCCTGGAAGTTGTGGGCGAGGTGGGCGATGGCGATACGCTCTGGCGCGCGCTCCGCGAGACGCCCCTGGACTTGCTGGTGGTGGACGTCTATATGCCGGACTTCAAGCCGGTGGAGGAAGTGCGCCAGATGCGGGCCGAGTTCCCCGCGCTGAAAATCCTGGTGGTGAGTGCCTACGACGATCAGGCTTACGTGGTGGGCCTGCTGGCCGCCGGCGTCGATGGGTATCATCTCAAGGATCAACCCCTGGCGGATTTGCAGTTAGCCGTGCAGCGGATTCTGGCCGGGGAGCGGTGGATTTCTGGCCCGCTGGTCAACCGGTTGGTGGATCAGCATCCCGTGGATGTGCCCGCGCCGGTATCGGTGCTCACGCCCCGGCAGCGCGAACTGCTCGGCCTGTTGATGCAGGGGTATGACAACCGCAGTCTGGCGGAGGAGGTGGGCATCAGTATCAAGACGGTAGAAAATCACCTCACCGCGCTCTACCGCGCCCTCGGTGTAAGCAGTCGCCTCGAAGCGCATACCTACGCCACGCAACATCCCGAAGTGCTTGCCACGCCCGGCCACGAAGTCAGCCAATCCCGCCAGGAACCGGTATCCGCGCCGCATCTGACCGTGTTGCTGGTCGATGATAACGCCCGGTATCGCAAGCAATTGGGGCGGATGATCGGCAAGGTCTGTCCGCGTTCATCGCTGTATCATGCGGAGGATTGTACCGAGGCGCTGCGCCTGGTCGAACAGGTGCGCCCACGGGTGGCTTTTGTGGACGTGGTGTTGCAGGAGATGGACGGCATCCAATGCACGCGACGTATCAAGCGCCTTTCGCCCGCCACGCGGCTGATTCTGATCAGCGCGTATCCCGACCGGGAGTTCCGCCGCCTGGGGCTGGAAGCGGGCGCGGTGGCGTTCCTGGATAAGAAGGACCTCGACTCGGCCACTGTCTGCCAGGTGGTGGAGGATGTGCTGAACGTCGGGGGGTGATGTAACGCGCCCGTTACGAAGGGTACGGGCTAGGAATCTCGACGTGGAGCGCCAGCCCCCCGTCGGGGGACGCGGTCACATCCAGTGTGCCGCGCAGCAGGGAGACGCGCTCGCTGATCCCCACCAGCCCGAAGTGCTTCTGTTCGGCCAACGTCGCCAGATCGAGCGGCGCGGCCATCCCCAGACCATCATCCGAGAGGTCAACGGTGAGACTGGCGTTGGGCGCGCGGCGCAGGATCAGCTTGACCTGAGTGGCAGAGGCGTGCTTCGAGACGTTGTTCAACCCCTCCTGGATGATGCGGAACACGGATAGCTCGATGGCCTCGGGCAGGCGGCCCAACGCCGGGTCGATCTCCAATTTGACCGGGATGCCGCTCTGCTCCGTCCACTGGCTCACCAACGAGCGGATAGCCGCCGAGAGGCCGTGATGGTCGATGGTGGGCGGGCGCAGGTCGCTGCACACCTGGCGCAGGTCGCCCACCAAGTGGCGGAGGCCCGCGCGGATTTGGGTTAGTTGGCGACTTTGCCCCTGATCGTGGTTCTCGCTCTCCAACTCTTCCAACTGGTAGTTGTAACTCAACAAATCTTGGATCACCTGATCGTGCAACTCGCGGGCCAGAGATTTGCGCTCGGCTTCGCGCTCGGTGAGCAGCCGGCGGCTGGCTTCTTGGAGAGCCAGATTCAGGCGGTCGAGGGCTTCCACCTGATTGTGCAGCCGCTCGATCAGCTCGCGGTTTAGCGAGTCTTGTTCTTGGAGATTTTGGCGCAGCGTTTCCTGCTCATGTTGGAGCGCGGCGGCCTGTTGCCGGGCCGCGTAATAGTTCTCGAAGGCCCAGATCATCGGCGTGACGCGCTCCTGGCGGTTGGAGCCGACGATTAGTTCTACGATTTCGTGGGGCGTGGTCTCGGCGGTGCGGCGCGTGGTGATCTGGCGGCCTTGATAGAGCACGAGGATGCGGTGGGTGACGGCAAAGATATGCTTGAGGTTGTCGCTGCTCAGGATGACGGCCACATCCTGCTCGGCCAACTCCGTGACGCGGGCCAGGAGCTTTTGCTGGCGGGCGAAGGTCAGCGCTTCCAGGGCATTGTCCAGGAGCAGCAGCCGCCGGGTGCGACATAGGGCGCGGGCCAGCGCCACGACCTGGCGTTGCTCGGCGGAGAGATTGACGCCGCGTTCCTGGAGCATGTTGAGAGGGCAATCGAAGTAGGCCATCCATTCCCGCGCGCTGTGCAGCATCGCGGTGTCGCGGGGGAAAATTCCCATCTTGCGCGGGCCGCACAACTCTTGTCCCAGGAATATGTTGGTCAGGACATCCAGGTTATCGGCTAATTGTGGGGCTTGATGCACGGCGGCAATACCGAGGCGTTGCGCGTGGCCTACCGATTTGAGCGTGACAGGCTGACCGTCTATGACTATTGCGCCACGGGTGGGCGGGTAGACGCCGCCGAGCAGGTTGAAGAGCGTGGACTTCCCCGCGCCGCGCTGTCCGACCACGCCAAGCACCTCGCCCGGTTCCAGGTCGAAGGTCACATCGACCAGCGCGGGAACCGTGCCGAAGTATTGGGTCAATTCCTGGACACTTAACATGGGCATAGCTTGATGGCCCTATAACACCGTCGCCCACACAAGGTGGGGTACCCGGTGGGCGACGGCTGAGATAGCATAGCGTGTAGGTAACACTTCAGTTTTGTGAGCAAACCGCTCAAAAATAGCTCGAAGTCCCCATCTCGGGGACGGTTCAAGCGAACACTGCCGGTCTAGTACAGCGCGGCGGAAGTCCCTCCTCAGTTAGCCCCGCTCAGAGCGGATCGTCAGATCCGCGACTACACGTCGGAACGGGGATCTGACGTTCCCCTTGGAGCAAATTTAACTGGGGATGGAGGCTTGGAGCATGCTCATAAAACTGATCGGTTACGCGTGTAGATTGCGTGGGGTGGGTTACTTCCCTCGGCTCCGCGTGGCGACATCGAAGACCACAGCGGCGACGAGTACCAGGCCGCGCACCACGTATTGATAGGCGATGTCCACGTTCATCAAATTCATCCCGCTGGTCAGCGACATATAGACCAGCGCGCCGATGAGGGAGCCGGTCACTTTGCCGACGCCGCCCGCGGCCGAGACCCCACCGATAAACGCCGCCGCGATGGCGTCCAGCTCGAACAGCGTGCCCGCCGTCGTGGTGGCCGAGCGCAGCCGCGAGGCGAACAAGATGCCGGATAGCGCGGAGAGCATGCCCATTGAGCTGAAGACCACGTAGGTCATCTGCTTCACGTTGATACCGCTCAACTCGGCAGCTTCGGGATTGCCGCCGACGGCGTAGATGTGGCGTCCAAGCACCGTCTGCGTGGTGATAAAGTGGTAAATCCCCACCACCAGCAGCACCACGACCGTCGTCCACGAGAGGCCGTTGTGCCCCGCCAGCGTCCAGGTGATGGCGCTGATCAGGATCGCCACGAAGACCAGTTGCAGGATGAACATATCGGGGGGCAGCACCTCGAAGTCGTAGGCTTGCTCCTTTTTGCGACTGCTGATGGCGCTGAAAACGAAGAAGATGATGGCGATGACGCCCAACAGCAGCGTGACGATGTGGACGTCGGGGACAAAGCCCCGGTTGGGGAAGATGTCGGGAATGAAACCGTTGCCAATCGCGTTAAAGACGGGGTCCGAGATGATGATCGTGCCGGTGCCCGCTGTGGCCAGGAGCAGCAGCCCGCGATAAATCAGCCAGCCGGCCAGCGAGGCCACGAACGAGGGGATGCCCAACTGCGCCACCGGGTAAGCTGTGAGCAGGCCCGCCAGCGCGCCCAGAACCAGCACGAAGGGAATCACGATGTAGACCGACCAGCCCCAAGATGAGAGGGCAATCGCCACCACCGCGCCCAGGAAGCCGGCCAGGAAGCCCACCGAGAGGTCAATGTGGCGGATGACGATGATCAGCGTCATGCCCACCGCCAGCACGGCGATGTAGCCGGTCTGGTTGATCAGGTTGCTGATGTTGCGGGGCGAAATGAAGAGACCGTTGGTGGTGATGGTGAAGATGCCCATGATGATAAAGAGGGCGATGAACATCCCGTATTCGCGGATGTTGTCTTTTAACATAGTTTGCAGGTTTTTGAAGAACATTGAAGGCCTCCTCACTCTATGGTTGCCAGTTGCATGATATTCTCTTGCGTGGCTTCTGCGATGGGTAGCTCACCGGTGATTTTCCCAGAGGCAACCACGTACACCCGATCGCTCATTCCCAAGACCTCGGGCAACTCGGATGAAATCATAATAATACTCATCCCCTGTTTGACCAGATCGTTCATAATCGTGTAAATCTCGAACTTCGCGCCAACGTCGATGCCCCGCGTCGGCTCGTCCAGAATCAGCACATCCGGCTTGACGAACAGCCATTTCCCCAGGCAGACCTTCTGCTGGTTTCCCCCGCTCAAGTTGACCACCGCCTGCTCGATGCTTGGCGTCTTGATGTTGAGCGAGCGCCGGTACTCAGTGGCGACCTTGATCTCGGCGTTGTTGTCAATGACGCCTCTCTTCGCGATCTCCTGCAAGTTCGCCAGCGTGATGTTCTCCTTGACATCCTGAATCAGGATCAGGCCCGCGCCTTTGCGGTCTTCGGTGAGATACGCCACGCCCGCGCGGATCGCGTCCTGGGGGTGGGTGAACTTCACCGGTTGCCCTTTGATCTGCATTTCGCCGCTGACGAGATAGCCATAGGGATTGCCGAAGAGGCTCAGGGCCAACTCAGTGCGCCCCGAGCCCATCAGCCCGGCAAAGCCCACAATCTCGCCCCGGCGGATGGAGAAGTTGACATCCTCAAGGATGTCGCGGCCCAGCTTGGGGTGATAAGCATGCCAGTTTTTGACTTCCAGCACAACCTCATCGGAGGCGCTCTGGCTCTCTCTGGGCGGGTAGATGTTTTTGATGGCGCGGCCTACCATTTGCCGGATAAGCATCGGCTCGGTGACTTCGCCCTGTTCCGCGTCCAAGCTGCAAATCGTCTGGCCGTCGCGCAACACGGTGACGGTATCGGCAACGTTGATGACTTCCTTCAGCTTGTGGGAAATCAAGATACAGGTCACGCCCTGGTCGCGCTGCTCGCGCAGCAAGCGTAATAAATTCTCGCTATCGTCCTCGTTCAGGGCCGCCGTTGGCTCATCTAAAATCAATAATTTCACATCGCGGTGGAGCGCTTTGGCGATTTCGATCAGTTGTTGTTTTCCCACACCTAAGTCCCGAACCTTTGTCGCGGGGTTCACATCGAGCTTCACGCGTTTGAGGATTTCCGCCGTGCGCTTGATGGTCTCGTTCCAATCGATCACCATGTTGTTGTGGATCTCGTGGCCGAGGAAGATATTCTCGTACACGGTCATTTCGGGGATCAGGGCCAGTTCCTGGTAGATGATAGCGATACCAGCCTCTTCGGCCTCGCTGATGTTGTTGAAGTGCATCACCTCGCCGTTTAGCACAATATCCCCAGTGTAAGTGCCGTAGGTGTGAACCCCACTCAGCACCTTCATCAGGGTGGATTTACCCGCGCCGTTTTCTCCCACCAGGCCGTGGATTTCGCCGGTGGCGACGCTGAAGCTGACTTCATCCAGGGCTTTCACGCCGGGGAATTCTTTGGTGATGTTTCTCATCTCTAATATGGGCGTACTCATAGTCCCTCCGGCTGTTACAGACTTGCTGAAACTTCGCGGGACTGGCGTGGTCGGGGAGACCCTCGCCAGTCCCGCTGGTTGGATTACAGGTTAGGGAAGATTGGTGAAATCGCCGGCCTGGTAGTACCCGGAGTCAATCAGGGCGGCCCGAACATTGCCCTGGTGAACCGTGACCACAGGGGATTGGATGGCGGGCACATCGATGACGCCGTTGTTGTAAGAACCGCGCGCGTTGGGCGTCTCGCCTTCCAGCAGCGCGATGGCGGCGCTGATGGCATCCTGTACCAGCGTGCGCACATCCTTGAAGACCGTCATCGACTGCTTGCCGTCGATGATATACTGCACCGAAGCCTGCTCCGCATCCTGCCCGGTGATGTAGTAGTTGGTGACGGCGTTATCGGCGGCGAAAGCGTCGGCGATAGAGCGGGCGGTGCCGTCGTTGGGGGCGAGGATGAAGACTTCGCCCTTCTGAGCATCGGTGGCGACCGTCAGGTTGGCTTCGGCCAGGTTCTTGGCGGTGTTGAAGTCCCAGTTCGTGGTGATCTGGCCGATGATGCGGGCCATCTCGTCACGGGTCAAGTTCGCCTTATCCTGCAAGGCAATCGCTTCGCCAGAGTTGATGACCTCGAAGGTGCCATCGGCGATTTTGGGTTGCAAAACGCCCCACGCGCCCTCGAAGAAGATGAAGGCGTTGTTGTCTGAGGCCGCGCCGGCGTAGATGTAGAGGGGGTTGCCCGTGCCGCTGGCGTTATCCACCAGGAATTGCGCCTGTTGCGCGCCCACGGCGATGCTATCAAAGGTCACGTAGTAGTCCACGGCGCTGGAATCGCGGATCAAGCGGTCGTAAGAGATGATCCTGATACCGGCCTCGGCAGCGGCATCGGCGGCGGCAGCCGCGGCGGTGCCGTCGTGGGGGCAGATGATGATGACTTGCACGCCTCTGGTGATCAGGGCTTCCACGTTTTCCATCTCGCGCGCCGAAG
>SLSP01000261.1 GCA_007130345.1 Thermoflexales bacterium | reverse complement strand
TGCTTGAGCATTTCCTGGTAGTAGCCGTTCTTGCGGGCCATCATCTCCGCTATCTGCTCCTCAGTGTAACGGGCAGCGTGCTCGCCCATCAGCAGCTCCAGCGATTGGCGACGCGAGACGCCGCGCAACTGCTCGTTGTCCTCGCGGGTGAAGGGGATGCCCTCCTCATCCGCCAACTGCTTCCAGGCGAGAAAATGGTACTCGGCGGTATCGGTGATCACGCCGTCTAAATCGAGGATAAAGGCTTGGATGTTCGTCATTATGACCTCCTGTGGTGGGTAGTGTGTCTACGTGCCCGATGGGGCAAACCAGCGGATTGCTTCTACTGTCATTATATCCAAGTAGGGGAAGCGTGGCAAGTTGCCGAATCGTCACGCGGCGCTTCTCCCAAATCAAACGAAGGCCCCTTGAGGGGGCCTTCGGCTATGTGGATGTGCGTGGCGAGGCGTCGGGCACGCGCGCCACGCGGTCTCGACTACCACACGTCGGGATGGTTGAGGTAATCGTTGATGGACTTAGCCGCGATGCGTCCCGCGCCCATCGCCAGGATGACCGTCGCACCGCCGGTGACGATGTCGCCCCCGGCGAAGACGCCTTTTTTGCTGGTGCGCATAGTCTGGCTATCGACGATGATGTTGCCCCACCGGTTGACTTCCAAATCGGGCGTGGTCTGCGGGATGATGGGATTGGAACCGTTCCCGATGGCGATAACAGCGGCATCGATGGGGATTTCTTCTGTCTGGCCTTCGATGGGCAGGGGACGGCGGCGACCAGAGGCGTCGGGGGCGCCGAGTTCCATGTGCTGGAGGCGCACCGAGGTCAGCCAACCGTTCTCATCTCCGATCAGTTCGATGGGAGAGACCAGCAGCATAAACTCGACGCCTTCCTCTTTGGCGTGAATCACCTCTTCGATTCTAGCGGGAAGCTCGGCTTCGGTGCGGCGGTACATAATCACAGCGCGTTTCGCCCCCAATCTGAGCGATGTCCTGACCACGTCCATCGCGGTGTTCCCGCCGCCGAAGACGGCCACGTTCTTGTCCTGCATATCGAACATCGGCGTGTCGCTCCGGGGGAAGTCGTAAGCCTTCATCAGATTAACGCGGGTCAGATACTCGTTGGCAGAGTAGACGCCGTTGAGGTGTTCGCCGGGGATGTCAAGGAAATAGGGCAACCCGGCCCCCACGCCCAGGAACACGGCATCGAAGCGCGCCAAAAGCTCATCCACCGTCTCGGTGAAGCCAATGATGTAATTGGTGCGGAATTCCACCCCAAATTGATCCAGGGCATCGACTTCGGCCTGCACGACGGCCTTCGGCAAGCGGAATTCCGGGATGCCGTAGACCAGCACGCCGCCGAGGGCGTGCAGCGCCTCGAAGACCGTCACCGCGTGCCCCATCAGGATCAGGTCGTCGGCGCAGCTTAATCCCGCCGGCCCGCTGCCCACAACGGCGACGCGCTTGCCGGTCGGCTCGCGCTTCTCTGGGATTTGGATGCCGATGTGCTCGCGTTCCCAATCGGCGACATAGCGCTCCAGGTGCCCGATGGCGACCGGTTCGCCACGTTTGCTGAGGACGCATGTCGCTTCACATTGCACTTCTTGCGGGCACACGCGGCCGCAGACTGCTGGCAGCGTGTTGTCCTTTTTGATGACCGCCGCCGCTTCTCTAAACCGTCTCTCCACGACTAATTGAATGAATTCCGGGATATCGACCAGCACCGGGCAACCGTCGACGCACTGCGGTTTTTTGCACTGGATGCACCGGTTCGCTTCGAGAACGGCGGTCTCTTCGTCATAACCGAGATTAACTTCTTGGAAATTCCGCACTCTTTCCTGGGGGTCTTGTTCCGGGATATGTTGGCGCGGGATGTTCAGTCTTTCTTTAAGGGTTAAATCCGCCACTACGCTCTCCTCATGTCCGCGTGCGCTTCAAGTTTGCATTGATGCGCGTCGAGCGATGCTTCTTCCTGCTCCCGGTACATCCGATTTCTCAGCATCAATGTATCAAAATCGACCTGGTGCGCGTCGAATTCCGGGCCATCCACACACACAAAGACGGTCTGATTGTTGACCAACGCCCGACATCCGCCGCACATGCCCGTCCCATCGACCATAATCGGGTTGAGGCTGACGCCGGTTTTGATCTCATACCGCGCCGTGATAGCGGCCACGGCCTGCATCATTGGCACCGGGCCGGAGGCGAACACGTAGTCGATGCGCTGCCCCGCGTCGATGAGTTCCTGCAACTTGTCCGTCACCAGCCCGTGGAAACCGTGCGAACCGTCGTCGGTGGTGGGGTAGACCTCGTCGCTGATCTGGCGGAGTTCGTTCTCCAGGATGACCGAGGCCGCGTCCCGGCCCCCCGCGATGCTGATCACGTAATTCCCGGCGGATTTGAGCGCCTTCGCAATCGGGAAAACCACCGCCGTCCCGACGCCCCCGCCGATACATACCGCCGTGCCGAAGTTTTGGATGTCAGAAGGCTGCCCTAGCGGCCCCGCCAAATCTTCCAGACAATCGCCCGCTTCCAGGGTATTGATGAGCTTCGTAGTTTTGCCAATCCCAAGCACAATCAACGTGATGGTGCCCTGCTCTGCGTCGGCATCGGCAATCGTCAAGGGGATGCGCTCGCCCTCCGCGTGTACGCGCGCGATAACAAACTGCCCGGGCTTCCTCTTCCGGGCAATCGGCGGCGCGACAATGCGCAACAGTTTGGTATCCGGCCCCAAAAACCGGGCTTCGACAATCGTATTCATTACAATCTCCTAGTTTAACCACACAAACAACGCTATAGTGGATTCACGACGACCACGAACGCGGCCCCCGGTCGCTTGGCCCCTCGGTTTGGAGAGAGCGCCGGCGCGGGATACCGCTCATGGGACTGCTTTCTGGGCCAAGCACCAACGTCACGCGCGAGAGTGCTACCATATCATAGCGCGTGTGCCCACAACAGTCGCAGCGATGCGCCGCGACGTCGGGCACGGTCACGAAGTAAGGCCCCCATTGGCGCACATAGGGGCTTTTGACGGGCTGGAGCGCGCCGAAGGCACATCGGGGACATGGATAGGTCATTGCGGCGCTCCGGCTAAGATGGCGGCGGTGCCGCTGGCCCCGATGCGAGTGGCCCCGGCTTCGATCATCGCCAGCGCCTCTTCGTAAGAGTGGACGCCGCCGGCCGCTTTGACGCCCATTTCCGGCCCCACCGTCTGGCGCATCAGGCGCACATCTTTCAGCGTGGCCCCGCTCTTGGCGAAGCCCGTCGAGGTCTTGACGTAATCGGCCCCGGCCTGCTGGCAAAGCTGGCACGCCGTCACCTTTTCGGCGTCGGTCAGCAGCGCGTTCTCGATGATGACTTTGAGCAGCGCGCCGTGCGCGTGACAGGCCGCCGCGACGGCGGCGATGTCGTTTTCTACGGCGGTCAGTTCGCCGGCCTTGAGCTTGCCGATGGGGATGACCATATCGATCTCCGTAGCGCCCTGGGTGATAGCGATCTCGGTCTCGCAGACTTTGATCGCCGTGGGCGTCGCGCCCAACGGGAAGCCCACGACGGTGCAGACGGCGACCTCGCTCCCGGCCAATTCCCGCGCGGCCAGGGGGACATAGATAGGGTTCACGCAGACGGCGGCGGTGTTGAGTTGCCGCGCCTCCGCGCACAACGCGACCACATGATCCGGGGTCGCTTCCGGCTTGAGCAACGTGTGGTCGATCATACGGGCCAACGTCTTCGAATTCACGGTAATGCCTCCAATTCTGGGAAAGTGTAATAGGGAATCAAGCCCCATTTTTCGGGCGGCCAATAGCGGAAAACCGATTTGCCGATGATATTGTCATAGGGCAACGCGCCCCAAATGTGCGAATCGCTGGAATTGTTGCGGTTATCACCAAGCACCAGATATTCATCCTCATCCAGAATCCAATCTTGCTGATAATTGGGCGGGCCGCTGATGTATGGCTCGTTAATCACCACGCCATTGACCCACAAGCGCCCTGAACGCACCTGGATATGCTCACCGGGCAGGCCCACGATGCGCTTGATATAGGGAATCTCACTCTGATTATTAGGCGGATCCAGCACAACGATGTCGCCCCGTTCTGGGGAGCGGAACCAGTAGGTGATTTTGCTCACGATGAGATATTGCCCTTCGTGCAACGTCGGCTCCATGCTGATGGACTGTACCTCATAGCGCCCGGTGATGGTGTTGACCACGAAGAAGATCAACAAGGCCAGCACCAGGGTCTCGATCAGTTCACGGAGCAGCCCCCAGTGACTCGCGCGCGGGTGTGGTGAAGGTGCCGTCGCCTGCATACAACTATAGTCCCCTCAGCTTGCGGATCAACGTCACCCCGGCTATTCGGTCGCGCCCAATTCCGGGAAAGTGTAGTGCGGGATAATGCCCCAACTCTCCGGCGGCCAATAGCTGAACACGGCCTTCCCCAAGATATTGTCCCCGGGCAACAGGCCCCAGGAATGGGAATCGCTGGAACGGTTACGGTTATCGCCGAGCACCAGATAGTCATTTTCTCCCAGGATCCAATGGCCGGGATAGTTGGGCGGCTCGTTGATATACGGCTCGTTCAGGGCGATGCCGTTGACCCACACGCGCCGGTCGCGCACGTCGATGACATCACCGGGCAGCCCGATCACGCGCTTGATGTAGGGAACGTCTCCGAATTGTAGCGGCGGATTCAACACGACCACATCCCCGCGTTGTGGGGGATGCAACCAATAGGTCACTTTGCTGGCGAGGAGATACTGCCCATCGTGCAGACTGGGGGCCATACTCTGACCATGAACCTGATAGCGTCCGGTGAGCGTGTTGATGATCAGAAACAGGACGATAGCCAGCAGCAAAGTTTCCAGGGCATCCTGCAACCACGAGCGGATGCCAAAGGAACGGCTCAACGAAGGAGGGGCGTCCTCCTCCGGCACAGGTATTCCAACAACTTCTGTAGGTTCTTCAACGACCACGATAACGACCTCCCGGTTTGTAACGTGGATTATAACGTATCTCAACTAAGGTGCAACTTTCGTGAAGCGCGCCGAGGCATAGTAAACACCCCCGGTAATTGCCGGGGGTGTCGCGCCACGAAGGGGCTACCCTAACTCTCTTCTGGGAGGGCCGCCGCGGTCTCTTCCTCTTCGTCTTCCCAACCGATGATCCACACCGCCAAGCCGGCGACGGCTATCGTGGCGATGATCATAGCGACCCACTGCCCAAAGAGCAACCCCACATCCCGCGCCGAGAAGACCAGAATCACGACCATGCCGATGGACAGCACGATCCAGGACGTCCACTGCGGGTGTTCTTTAGCGAAGTCTACCAGTTTTTCCATAATCGTCGAAATCTCCTTATGGCCTCTTGAAAAAGGCTGGCACCAAGCTCTCGCCGGATCCAATCCCCACGGAGCCAGGCGTGATGCGCGGACTATGTCCGCCCGTGTTCAAGCTGAAATTGCCACCGGCCTTACATTGGCTTGCGCGTCATGTCCTCGCGCAACTGCTTAATCATAACCTCGGTAGCGTTGGAACTCCATTCATTGGAAGCCTCGCGCCACGCCCGAGGCAATTTGGAGACCGGCTTGCGGTCATACTCAAAAAGCTCCCAATACGAAACTAGCTCCTGGCTCGGATGCGGGGGGAGGAACAGGACACACGCCTCGGCCTGCAAGTCCTCGCCGGCCCGTTCCATAGCCGCGATGAGGGCTTTCCCCGCCACAACCCGGTCAATCGCCGGAGCGATGAGAAAATCTGTAACCCGAATCACCAGGTTCTCCACCTGGAACCCCACCAACCCCACCGCCTCGTTGTGATATTCGGCCAGGATAAATCCCACCTGGCTAAACCGCTCGGCGACGTCTAAACGGGTGATCATTTCTGCTTCTGTGCGCGCGCTGTTGACAAATTTAGCAATGACTTCCGCATCATTAAGCCGAGCTTTACGAACCTGGACTTCAATCGCCATATTTCCCTCCCGTGATTTCAATGATCGATTTGTGTTGGCGTCCATTGAGGTCATAAGTGACCAACCTGCCGCTCGAGGCCACATGCCACGCTGTGGAAGCCACTTCAATTATCCTTATTATAGCTTGGTTTTGGGGATATACAAAAAGATTTTCTGGCAATCGAAGCGCGACCGCGCCGTGTGTCAGGCGATGCGAATTGCCCTCTGGCTTCAATATGCTATCATAACAAAGGTAACATCCCAGCGTGGCGTTCCAACAAGGTGTTCTGATGACAGGATTCCAGCCTAAACTAATCTCTGCGGCAGCCCTCCCCTACGAGCGTCTCGCCTTTTTGGTTAATCAGGCGTATATCGACTATTATATCCCTATTTGGCTGGATGAGAAGCAATTCCAGCAGATGTGCTACATCGAAGATGTGGATTTGCGCCGCTCCGTAGTCGCCGTGATCGACAATGAGCCGGTGGGCTTGGCCCTGCTCTCGGCGCGCGAGCGCGAGGGATGGATCAGCGCGGTAGGCGTGCTGCCCACCTGGCGTCGGCAAGGCGTCGGACACGAGATCGTCCAACAGGTACAGCGCGTCGCCCGGCACAGCGGCCTGGCGTGCTTGCGGCTCGAGGTGCTGACCCAAAACGAGGCCGGCGCGGCCCTCTATCGCAATCTGGGCTTTACCTGGCAACGCGATTTGCTGGTGCTCACCCTGGAACCACCCCAAGTCGATCTCCAGCCCTGGCCCAAGACGATTACCGAAGTATCCCCGGCAGAGATGTTATCCCACTATGACGCCTTCCACGACGTGCGCGCGCCCTGGCAACGTGCCCTGCCCTCCTTGCAGCACCAGGCCCGCGACTTGCGCGGCCTGGGGTTCCGAGACCAGGGGCACCTGCTCGGCTATGTGCTCTACCGCCCACAGCGCAACCGTTACGCGATCTTTGACATCGCCGTTCTTCCCCCGCATCCCCACCGCGTGACGGTGGCCCAGGCACTCCTGCGCGCGCTCCACCAACAACGCTCGGATACCAGCAGCTATATCATCAACTTCCCCGCCGACGATCCGCTCGTCCCCGCGTTGACCGGATTGCGGTTCCGCATCTGGCAGCGACAATACGAGATGGTATGGACGGCGTCGGACATCCTGTGAAAAAAAGCAATACCGCAAAAGTCACCCTGTTTGGGACACGGATGAACACAGATTTCACGGATAAAACCAAAAAATCCGTGTTTTTCCGTGTAAATCCGTGTCCTTGCTTGAAATCAACTGGGGACAT
>SLSP01000446.1 GCA_007130345.1 Thermoflexales bacterium | reverse complement strand
GCCGGCGCCCGCGTCACCTGGAAGAGCGGGACCAGCCGGAACGCCAGCCGGTGTGTGATGCCAAAAGGGCCGAGCGCCAGCAACAGCCCCGCGAGGGTCAGCCCCACCAGCAAGGGCTTGAGCCGATGCCGCAGTCGCCCGGCCATCCCCACAAGCAGCGCGAGCGGCAGGATGCCCACGTAGAAGATGAGTTCTTCGTAGCGGCCATCGCCCCAGTAGCCCGTGAGCGTGGGATTGCCGAAGAAGTTGGGCACCAGCAGCGTGAGCCAATAGCCCGGCGGCCAGGCGTACTCGGCAGCGAAGGTATAAGCGCGTTCCTGCCGGGTAGAGTGCGCGAGGAATTCCAGCGTGGGCAGCAGTTGGATCGCGGCCAGGGCCAGCCCCACCGCGCCCATCCACGCGATAGGCGCGAGGGCGCGGGCAAAATCTGTGGCCCGGCGGATGCCTTGCTGCCACAGCGTGTAGAACACGTAAGCCCCGGCGATCAGCGCCACGTAAAGCACCGACGCCGTGTGCCCCGCCAGCAGGCACATCGCCACCGGCAGCGCGGCCAGCACCGAGGTGGGCCAGCGCCGCTGCGTCAATGCGCGGCGGCACGCCAGGAGTATCCACGGGAGCCACGCCTGCGTCATCACCACGCCGACATGCCCGGCGTAGATCCGCGAGAAGAAGTAGCCGCCAAAGGCGAAAATCGCGCCGCCAAGCCACGCTCCGGCCTCGTCCGCGCCCTCGTCTCGCAGCCAGAGCGTCATCCCCCACCCTGCCAGACCGATGTGTCCCAGGAAGAGCAGGCCCACGGCCCGCGTGAGGGGCAGCAACGTGATCATCCACACTGGCGGATAGAAGAGCGCCGGTTGCGGGTTCGCGGCGAAGGGCACGCCCGAACCGAGGTAGGGGTTCCACAGCGGGAAGACGCCCTGGCGCAGGCTGTCCAGCGCGAATTGCCAGGAGGGCAAGAACCACACGTCGAGGTCGCTGCCCAAATCGCTGCCACCGATGAACTGGCCCGACGACAACCACGCCAGATCGCCCAGGGCCAGGTAGACCAGCAGCGCCCACCCCAGGGGCACGAGCCATCGCCGCCAACGCTGGCTCACGCTCACTCCTCCACGCGGATGGGGCCGAGCAGCACCCGCTCATCGAGATGGCGACCATCCGCCGCGACCACGGGCAGCCGCCCCGCCTCCGAGAACAGCCCTACCTGCACGGGATAACTGCCCGGCGGCGTCTCCGGCACCAGCGTGATGGGGCGCGTGTCGGTGATGATCTCGCCCACGGCCCATCCCGGCCCGGCTCCGTCGCGGCTGCCCCACACGCGGAATTCCGCGCCGAGTACCTGCGCGAAGACGGCGTAATTGTAGGCCAGCGGGCGCAGTGGCTCCCAGTAGAGCGTGAGGGTCATCGTTTCGCCGGGGCGCAGCACGCGCGGCTCCAGCGTGTACCCCACCAGCGCGATCTCGTCCCCGAAGTTGGCCCGCATCGCGTTGGGCCACGGGCCATCCGCCGCGATCACGTCCACCGCGCCCACCGTCAGGCTGCCATCCGCCGCCTCGAACGGGCCGGCGTTGGCGATGGGCAGCCGTCCCCATTCCGGCTCGTACAGGCCCAGGCGCACTGTGGCGCGGTTGGGCGCGTAGACCGTCCCCGGCACGTCCACGCGATAGGTGTCCATCAGCAGCCGCCCCGACCGCCACGACGTGGTCGGCGCGCGGCCCAGGCCCGGCCAGGTGTCCCGTTGGGCGATCACGGCCCCCGCCTCGTCCACCAGGTGTACGTAGACGGCGTAAGGCCGAGCCGTCCCGCGCGTCGGCTCCCAGGTCACGGTCACGAAGACCGGCTCGCCGGGCGCGATGGTTTCCGGCGCGACCTCTACCGCTACCAGCCGCGCCACGTCGCCAAAGCGGACGTGCAGCGGCATTTCAGGTTCTCGCGCTCGCGGCGGATAGCGCACCGCCGGCCAGAGGTAGCCGCCGAGAGCGACCAGGGCCAGCGCGCATCCTCCTGCCGCCACGCCGACGCCGAGCGCGCGCGGGCGGTTCAGCCAGGCGTCCCATCCCGCCAGCGCCAGCACCGCGAACGCCGGGAACGCCGGGAAGAGAAAGCGCCCCATCGCGCCCGCCGGCTGGATGAGCATATAGTAGAGGACGATGCCCAGGGTGAGCAGCACCGTCAGCGCGAGCCAGAGCCACGCCGCAACCGCCGGTTTGGGGCGGCGCGGCAGGAGCAGCCCGGCCATCCCCACGCCAGAGAAGGCGAGGGTGAGGCCGTAGAACGCGGCCGGCAGCGGAATCTGCCCGTAGCCGAAGCGCCCCCACAAGCTGCTCCACAGGTAGGGCAGGCCCTGTTGGATGGCCCACCAGTTCCCGGCGGCGGGCCGCCCACCCCATAAGGCGTTGAGCGCGCGCATCCCGGTGAGGTCGCCGTAGAGGCGCAGGTTGCGCGCAAACCACCAGCCGGAGAGCAGCGCCGCCACGCCCAGAACGAGGGCCAGCTCGCCGAGCCTGCGCGTCCAGCCCTTGCGGGGAAAGCCGCGAGCGTGCGCCAATGCCCCCACAATCACCGCGCCGAGCACGGCGAGGTGCAGTTTGGTCAGCAGCGCCAGGCCGTAGAGCGCGCCCAAGAGGAGCAGATCGCGCCGCCGGAGGCCATCCCGGAGCAACTTGAGGCTGCCCCACAAGACGGCGGTTCCCATCGCCGCCGCGAGGATGTCGTTATTGAGCGCGGCACTCAGGTAGATGAACTGCGGATTGCCGGCCACGAGGGCCGCCGCGCCCCACGCCAGCGCATCGCGCTCCGGCCAGAGCATCCGCCCCAGGTGATAGGTCAGCAGCACCGTCAACGCGCCAAAGCCGATGTTGACCCAGCGCGCCGCCACCGCCGCCAGATAGCCCTCCGCAAAGGGGAAGCGTCCCGCCGGGCCGTGCCAGTATTGGAGCTTGTTATCGACACCCACCGCCCAGTTGCGATACCCCCAGTACGGGTTGATAGGCTGCTCAAAGGTGGCAGTGTGGTCACTCGGCAACCAGCCGGTCGCCAGGGCAGTGAGGGCGTAATACAGCGGGGGATGGTGGCTCTGCGTGCGCACGTCCTCTTGCCCCTGGATGGGCAGCCGCTGCTCCATCACCAGGGCGCGCGCGTAGCGGTAATGGCGGATTTCATCGGTGGACTCGAACAGGGGATTGGCGACGCTGACCCATCCGGCCAGCCCCACGAAGCCCGCGAGGATCAGCCACATCACGGGGGGCAGCGCAAAGCAGCGACGCAGGGCGCGGGATAATTCAGTACGCATTGGGGGAACGTAGGATTTGCAGTATGGTGCGGATGATGATCTTGACATCCAGCAACAACGACCAGTTCTCGATGTACCACAAGTCGTATTTGGTGCGTTCGGTGATAGAGGTATCGCCGCGATAGCCGTTCACCTGCGCCCAGCCGGTCATCCCGGCCTTCTCGCGGTGGCGATCCATGTAGCGGGGGATGCTGCGCCGAAACTGCGCCACGTAGACCGGGCGCTCCGGGCGCGGCCCCACCAGGCTCATGTGGCCGAGCAGCACGTTGATGAACTGCGGCAATTCGTCGATGTTGGTGGCGCGCATCAAGCTGCCCAATTTAGTGCGGCGCGGATCGTTTTCCGTCGTCCATCCCGGCCCCTTTTTTTCGGCATCCGCCCGCATCGAGCGAAACTTGAGGATAGGGAAGGGCTTGGCGTCGAGGCCCATCCGCTCCTGGACGTAAAAGACCGGCCCCGGCGACTCCAGCTTGATGATCACGCCGATGAGCACCATCAGCGGCGAGAGAAAGACCAGGCCCACGCTCGCGCCGACGATGTCCATCCCCCGCTTGGCGACGCGCCGCCAGCCCTTGAGCGCGATGTCGCGCACGGTGAGGATGGGGATGCCGCCCATCTCGCCGATGCCCACCGGCCCGGCGATGATCTGGAACAGGTCGGGATAGACGCGGATAGTGACGCGCCCCCGCTCGCACTCCGAAATCAGCCAGAGGATGTCGTGGTGCGACGTTTCTTCAGGCAGGGCGATGACGACTTCGTCGGCCTGACACGCGCCAATGAGGTCGGTCAGGTGCGCAGCCACCCCCACGATGGGCACACCGAGCAGCGATTCTTGCTCCGTTTCGTGCATACTCGCCACGCCCACCAAGTCGTAGCCTAGCTCCGGAGTCCACTGAATCTTCTGCAAGATCATCATGGCGACTTCGCCGGTGCCGACGAGCAGCACGCGCCGGCGGCCCCACCCCCGGCGGATCAAGCGCTGCCGGAGCCAGCCGTTGGTCAGGCGGCCCACTGTGATCAACCCGATGGTGAACAGCCAGGCATAAGCGACCATCACGCGGGAGTAGTCCTGGCCCACGATGAAGCTGCGCAACATCAGAGATGCCAGCGACACGCCCATCAGCGTGCCCACCGTCGCCCCCACGAGGATGCCGTAAAACTCATCCACGCGCGAAGAACGCGACAGGTTGTAGAGCTTGGTGAAGAGTAAGGCCCCGAATACCGTGAGGGTGTGAATCAACAGCATCGGCACATACTCATCAAAGAGCGGCATCCCGATGGCCTCATCGGGGAAGGGGACGGCCCGCCGCAGCATATAGGCCAGCACGAAGGCCGCGCCAGCCATCACCACATCGGTCACGACCATCAGGAAGACGAAAAAGCGCGAAGCGCGGTCAGCTTTCATTGGGCGGTCTCCTGCGTGGGGAAGTGAGCCGACGCGCGCGCCAGCGCATCCACTGCGTCTGCGCGCGAATCGCCGTGAGAATCATCGCGTGAAGCCACCAGGCGGTCTCATCGGCGTAATAGCGGCGATAGAAGATTTCCATCGCCCGCCAGAATTCCACCTGCGCGCGGGGATTTTGCCGGCTGGCGGCCCGTTTGACGTGGAGCACGGTCACTTCCGGGTAATAAAATATGCGCCACCCGGCTTCCTTAATCCGATAGGCCCAATCCAGGTCTTCGCCGTACATAAAGAACGTGTCATCCAGCAGGCCCACTTCGCGGATCACCTCGCGGCGCACCAGCATAAACGCGCCCACAATCGCGTCCACCTCGACCGTCTCGAACTCATCGAGATAGGTCAGGTTATATCTGCCAAAACGGGGACTGCGCGGGAACAAGCGGGAGAGGCCGAACATCCGATAGAAGGAAATCTCCGGGGTGGGAAATGACCGCCGGCACGCCTTGTCCAGCGAGCCATCGGGACGCACGAGACGCGGGCCAGCCGCGCCCACATCGGGATGCGCCGCGACGAAGGCCATCGTCTTCGCCAGCACGTCGGGCGGCACCTCGGTGTCGGGATTGAGCAGCAGCGCGTACTGGGGCGCGTCATCCCACGTCCCCTCCTGGAAGCCGAGGCAGCGCAAGCCCTGGTTGTTGGCGGCGGGATAACCGACGTTGTCATCATTGGCAATCAGCGTGACCTGGGGGAAGGCTGCGGCGACCATCGCCGCGCTGCCGTCGCCGGAGGCGTTGTCCACGACGCATACACGAAAGGAAACCCCCGCGCTGGCGAAGAGGGTTTCCAGACAGCGGCGCAGAAGCTGGCGCGTATTGTAGTTGACGATGACTATACCCACATCCATTTCCGCTATTCTAGCACGGTGATTTAAGGATGCAACTCCCCGCGCGAGACGCGCCGATACTCCTCCAAATCCACGTAAGTATGGAGCGCGCCCCCTTCCACGGCCCACAAGCGCGTGGCGAACCGCTGAATGAAGTAGCGGTCGCGGACGACGGCCAGCACCGTCCCCTCAAAGGCCGTCATCGCGTGCTCAAAGCTGGTGCGGCTAGGGATGTCCAGGTGGTTGATCGGCTCATCCAGCAGCAGACAGTTGCAGCCCCGCGCCACCAGCCGCGCCAACACCAACCGCGCGCGCTCGCCGTAGCTCAAGCTGCCCACCGGCACAAAAACCTCGTCGCCGGTGAAGAGGAAGTAATGCAGGAATGAGCGCACGTCGGTATCGGACATCTCGGCCACCGCGCGCACCACCTCGAAAGGCGTGCTCTCCGGCGCGAGGGTCTCCTGCTCCTGGGCATAATAGCCAAGCTCAACGTTAGCCCCCAGGCGCACTTCCCCGGCCAGAGGCGCGAGGTGGCCCGCCAGCACGCGCAAGAGCGTGGTTTTCCCCGCGCCGTTGGGGCCGATGAGGGCCACGCGCTCGCCCTGGCGCAGGTAGGCGTCCACCCCACTGAAGATGGCGCGGCCATCGTACCCGGCAGCCAAATCCTTGAGGACGAGAACGTCCTGGCCGCTGACAACGGGCGCGTTGAATTCCAGCTTCATCCGCCAGGTGTCGGTGGGCTTTTCCACGCGCGCGTCGTTCTCCTGATAGCGCTCGAGGCGTTTCTCACGCGAGGTGGCCTTCTTGGCGACCTTCTTCGCGTAGCGGCGGATGGTGGGATCGCCGGGCGTGGTGGTCAGCTCGACGCTCATCGCGTGCATCTTGGTGCGGTGGATGTCGGCCTGCTGGCGGCGGATTTCGGCCTGTTCATCGCGCCATTGCGCCCATTGCTTCTCGCGCCGGCGCGTCCACGCCTCGATGTAATCCGAGTAGGTGCCGGGATACGCTGTCACCTCGCGCGTGTGTACGTCCAGTTCCAGGATGCCGGTCACAGTGCGATCCAGGAAGGTGCGGTCGTGCGAGACGATCAGCGCGCCCCCGGCATAATCGGCGAGCCACTGCTCCAGCCATTCCAGCGCGGCGATGTCCAGGTGATTGGTAGGTTCGTCCAGCAGCAACAGGCGCGGTTTGCGGAGCAGCAGCCGGGCCAGGCCCAGGCGCGTCTTCTGCCCGCCGCTGAGGATGCTGACCGGCGTGTCGAGGGGCAGATGCCCCAGGCCAAGCCCCGCGAGGAGCGCCTCGACGGCGCGCTCGGCGCTCTGCTGGCGGGATAACCGCTCCAACTCGGCTAACGCTTCGCCGTAAGCGTCGAGCACGCGCGCTTGTTCCGCGCCGGTGGCGACAGCCAACTGCGCGCCCAGCGCCTCGATCCGCGCTTCCACGGCCACAATCCGCGTGTGGACGGCGCGCAACACGGTATCGAGCGTGTCATCGGGGGCATACGTCAGCCCCTGCTCCAGATGGCCCACGCGCAAGTCGGGCGGATCGGTGCGCGCGCTGCCCGCGTCCGGCGCGATCTCGCCGGTGATGATGCGCAGCAGCGTGGTCTTCCCGCAGCCGTTGGGGCCAATCAGGCCCAGCCGGTCGCCGGGATTGACGGTAAACG
>SLSP01000472.1 GCA_007130345.1 Thermoflexales bacterium | reverse complement strand
GACCTCCCCCCGCTGGACACGCCGGATGACGCGGAAGCTGCCGCTTCCCCAGAGCCAGCGCCCGCCGGCTCGTAAGCTGCGCCGGTTCATCGTGGGGCTGCTGCTCGTGGCCCTCGCGGTAGCCGGCGTAGCGCGGGCGCAGACGCCCACACCCCCGGTGGGCGTCTACTACGTCGGGCCAGAAGACGCCATCGCCGAGGCCCTCAACCTCTCCGCGCCCTACCTGGTGCGCGTGGATCAGCCTGATCTGGCGCAGGTGCTCGTCATCAACAACGCGCCGCTCCGCGACGACTTGCAGCGCTTCGGACGCCAGGTGCAGCAAGGTCGCGTGGGGCTGGTGATCTTCAGCGGGCCGCACTTTCCCCAGGACATCGCCGATCTGAGCGACTTGCTCGGCGTGAGTACCTTCGAGATGCGGCGCACCAACCTCCCCGCCACGCTCCGGGTGGGCGCGGAAGCTGACCCGCTGGCTGGCGCACTGATGTGGGCTTCGGCACCGGAGTTGACGGCGCGCACAATCGTCTCAAATCCCAACCTGCTCCGCGCCATCGTCGTGACGACGCGGTTGGAGCCGGTGGTGCAGCGCGTGCGCGGGCGCGAGACCACCCAGATCTTCCTGGTGAGCGGGTGGCTTTCCAATCCGGCCAACGACGCCTGGCCCGCGTGGCCCTATTTCAACTACTTTATCTACCGCCTGACCGCCGAGGCGGCCAACGCCCCGCGTCTGTTGTCCTTTGCGGACTTCCCGCTCGCGCCGGTGCCCCAGGGCAGCTTGCGGTGGGGGTTGACCGGGTGGGGTGTCGGGGTGATGGCGGGCGTGCTGGCGATGCTGTTCCTGGCCCGCCGCCAGATTTTCTTGAACCCGGAGCTAGGGGACGTGGAGATCTCCGCGCTCTCAGAGGATGTCGCGCCGCCGGGGAGTGTCGCGTGGCAGAAGGTGGGCTTCCATCGCCCGCTGGCCGGATTCCTGGCGCTGCTGTCGGTGAGCGCGATCTGCTTTGTCCCGCTGCTCTACTATCGGCTGATTATCCTTCCCCAAGACCTGATCCCCTGGGCGCAGACTTTGAACTTCTGGCAGCAGGTGACGCTGTGGCTGCAAGTCGTCTGGGTGCTGTTGGATGCGGGCCTGGGCGTGGCAATGGTGCGCACCTTCGCCGCGCTGCGCGCCCGCTATCCCCAAGCCGCCTTCCGGTACGTCCAACTGTACGTGTGGTGGCAACTGGTCAGCGGCGGCATCCAGATGGGCGTGGTGGTGCTGCTCGCCGCGCTGGTCTTCCCCCAGACGATGCTGGCGCACCTCTCCTACTACTTCGTCATCCACGCGCTGGTGCAATTCCCCGGCTTCCTGCAAGTCTTCCGCCTCTTTTTCCGCGCCATCCAGCGTTTCGATTACGAACAGGTGCTCACGGCTTTGCTCCTCATCGGCGGGGCGGGCATCCAGGCCTTCACAGTGTTGTTGACCCGGTGGTGGGGCGCGCGCAATCCGGCCCTGGGCGAGGCGATGGGCGGCGTGTTGGGGTTGGGCGTGGGCCTGTATCTCACCGAGTGGCTAGTCTTCGCGGTGGGAGTGGCTCTGTACCGGCGGATGGGCTATGCATGGCGCGCCATCTTCGTGCCCGCCTTCAATTGGCGCGTGATACGGCAAACATTCGGATTCGGCTTGCGCCTGACGTTGGGGTATCTGTGGATGCCGGTGTTCGCGGTGCTGCTGCCGCGCCTCCTCGAGGGCCTATTGCCCGACGCGGCGACACTTTATCACTATTGGGGGCTGGCCCTGTACTTCCTCTTCGCCTATGAGATCGCGGCCTTCAGCCTGTACGATGACCTGCTGCCCGCGCTGGTCGAAGCCTTGACGCACGGCTATACGACGCTGGCCCGGTATTATGTGGGGCGGGGCTTCCATTACGGGCTGTGGTTCAGCCTCTTCGTGCTGGCAATCCTGGGGGGGATGGGCGAGTACGTGCTGGTCGGGTGGCTCGGCGCGGCCTACGTCGAGGCCGCCGGGCTGCTCACGCTGCTGCTGATATGGGGCGCGTTGCACTGGCTCGTCTGGGGGGCGGATCGCGCGCTCATCGCGGCAGACCGTCCGGCCCTGGCCGCGTGGTTGACGTGGGGCGAGATGGCGCTCCGCTTGGGGCTGATGGTGGTGCTGGTGCCGCGCTGGCAAGCCGAGGGGCTGGCCGCCGCCGTGCTCGCGGGGACGATAGCGCGGGGCATCATGGGATGGTGGCTCGTCCGGCGCGTGATCGCCCCGCCGCGCTTCTACGTGTGGCAATCGCTGGTCGCCCCGACCGGCGCGGCCCTGCTCATCTACAACTTGACCCGGCTGCCGGGCATATTCCTGGCTCCGGAACCGGGCCTCAGCCTGGGGCTGCTGTGGGGCGCGCTGGTGTTCTTGCTGCCGCTGTACGGCTTCCTCACCGCGTTCCTGGGGGGCTGGGACGACGGCGGCGTCGCGGAACTGACGCGGGCTGTCTCGCTGAGTGGGATGGGCCGGGTGCTTGGCGGCGCGTTAGCGTGGTGCGTGACGGTGGGCGCGCAGGCCTCGCCCTTGCACGGACGCTATCCGGTGGCCCTGCGCGAGATAGCCGAAGCGGAGGCCGAGGCGTTGACGATGATCAAGCCGGTGACGTGATGATGCCCCCGGCGACTTCCAGGCGCATCGTGGTGCGGCGGAAGGCGGCGGGGAACATCTCGGCGTCGGTGGTGGCGAGGATGGTCTGCTCCACCGCGCCGAGCAGGTTGAGCAGATAGCCGCGCCGGGCGCGATCCAACTCGGCGAGCACCTCATCCAGCAAGAGAACGGGCGATTCGCCGGTCTCCTTTTCCAGCCAGCGGAGGGCCGCCAGACGCAGTGCCAGCACTACCGCGCGCTGTTGCCCCCGCGAGCCAAACGTGCCCACATCCACGCCGTTGGAAATGAAGCGCAGTTCGTCGCGGTGCGGCCCCATCGTGGTGACGCCGCGATCCACCTCTTTGCGGCGGCGGCGCAGGAGTTCCTCGCGGTAAGCATCGCGCAATCCGGCCTCATCCACAGGAGGCGAGGCCGGAGTCTCCAGCAGCAGGCCCATCTGATAATCCAGCGCGGGCGGCTTCAGCGCGTCGAAGCTCGGTTCGTACTGGAGGCGCAGCCAGGCGTGGCCGCCGGTCAGGTCTTGATGCAGGGCATCGGCGTGGAGATTGAGCGCGGCGACCACACGCCGCCGCGCCAGCGAGAGGATGACGCCGGCGTGGGCCAGCTTCTCTTCCAGGGGCTCGAGCTGCGCCGCGTCGCCGCCGTAGTCGCGCAGATGGCGCAGCAGCGCGTTCCGCCGGGAGAGGGCTTTGCCGTAAACGTCGTCAGCTTCGACGTAGTCCGGGTGGACCTGCGAGAGCAGGTCGTCGAGGTGGCGGCGGCGGCCCGCCGGGGGGCCGCTGACCAGGGCCATATCCTCCGGCAAGAAGAGCACCACGTTGAGATGCCCGGCGAGGTCGGCGCGGCGCGCGGCGCGCTGGTCGATGCGGATGCTCTTGTTCATCCGCTGATGGCCGTTGCTGGTCGTGGAGCGTTCCAGCGCGATCTCGATCTCCTCAAGACGCTGGTTCCGCTGGATGTGGGCCTGGAGATGCGCAAAGGGCAATTCCGCCTGCTCAGCCTGCCAGTGGATCAGGTGGCGGTCGATGTGGGTCAGGGGGGAATGGCCCATCGAGAGGTAGGCGATGGCTTCCAGCAAGCTGGTCTTGCCCTGGGCGTTAGCGCCCACCAGGAGGATGGGGGCGGCGGGCAGGTCGAGTTCCAGGCGGTTATAGGTGCGAAACTGGCGCAGGCTCAGGCTTTGGATGTGCATAGGGGTATTGTAGCATGGCGCGGAGCAATCTCAAGCATACGCTTTCGCTATTCCGCCAGGCGCAGGCAAGAGACCGCGCCAGTCTGAACGCGCTGATGCGGCGGCACGAGCGGCTGGTGCATGCCGTGGTGCGCCAGCAATGGAACGGCGGATAGCGTTACGAGGAGGTGATCCAGGAAGGCCGGCGATCTTGTCCGCCGCATCCAGGCCCTCATCCACAGGTACGTGGACGTGAGCGCGTTCTACGAGGCGCGGCGACCTACTACATCTTCTTCAGTAATTCGCCTGATGGCCGATGATGAATCATCAGCCTGCTACCCGAAGCCTGCTCAAGCAGGCTGGGGAAGGTTTTGCAGTCGGCTTTGAGCCGACTTGGTGTAACAGCTGGCATTCTGGCATTCTACAACCCTGGAGGTGTCTCTGATGCACAACCCTAAACCCACCTATCTGCTGATCCGCGAGACGGACTACATTTATGATGATTACGAAGAACTGGTCTCCGCATACACCATCTACACCTACGATGCGGCCGGCCGGCTCATCGAGAAAGTCGTCACCGAATACGACCTCGATGAACGCGACGAGGATGAAACGCCCATCTCGGTGTTCCGCAAGGACTGTTATGAGCGCGACGCCGCCGGGAACGTCGTCAAGCGGTTGGAGTACGACGAAACCGGCGCGCTGGTGAAGACCGTCGTCGCCGAGTACGACGCGCGCGGCCACAAAACCCGCGAGTGTTACTTCAAGCCGGATGGAAGTCCGCTGGACTGCTTCATGCACGAATACGACGCTGCCGGGCGTCACGTCCGCCGGGAATGGCGCACAGCGAGCGGCGAATTGCGCGATTACCGCACCTGGACTTACGATGACGCCGGGCGCGTGCTCCAGGAAACGCAGGGCGGCGCGGATGGCGTCGCGCGGGAAACGCTCCACTACGAGTACGACGCCGAGGGGCGGCCGGTCAAGCGGCTGACCTACAACCGCGATGGCGCGCTGACCCAAGAGCAGCAGTCCACTTACGCCGCTCACGCCCAACCCATCGAGCAGACCACCCGCGTCCTGCGGCGCCCCGGCGAGTGGAACATCAGCCGGGCCGTGTATGACTATGACGCGCGCGGGCGCACCAGCGCCATCACCCGGCGCACCGATACCGGGCTGCTGCTGACCCGCGACGTGTACGAATACGACGCGCACGGTAACAAGGTGAAGGCGGTGGAGTACACGGATGAGGAGCAAGCGTATCCCAACTTCACGGTCTACGAATACCGGCTGCTGAACAACACCTATGGAGGCGCATAATGCAGAACCAGAAAAACCTATTCAACCGGATAGCCTGCCTGTTCCTCCGGCATCAGTGGGACGGCTGCCTTTGCCGGCGGTGCGCCAAGACGCGCCACGCCTGGGAACACGTCATTGACCCGAACGCCATCACCGCGCCGGTCTCCAACTTTATGGACGAGATGGCCTACTATCGCCAGCGCTGCACCCGCTGCGGTAAGTGGAAGCCGTAGCGCGGCGTCTGCTATGGAAACCCTGCACATCCTCGAAGTCGAACTCTATGGCGATACCGGCATCCTGCCGGGAGCAGCGGAATTTGCCGCCGCGTATGAGCCATACCGGCCCGGGCCGCCCCTCACGAACTTTGTCTTTCCTGACGGAGCCGCGCTCGAAAGCGCGCTGGCCGACCTCGCCGCGCGCGCCCTGGCCTATCAGCACATCTACACGTTCAAATTCCGCCGGGCGGAGTTGCTCGATTATCCCGGCTTTGGCTTCGGCCTGCCCTGTCTCTATGACGTGCTGCTCGGCGAGCAGGTCAACCTCAACGCGCTCAAGAAGCGGGAGATGGCCCTGGACTATGCCAGCGGACGGCTGGTCTTCGCCGCACGCATCCGCGACGCTATCGCGCCCTTCATTGCCGACGCGCACTGGCGCGCGCTCGAATCCGCCGCCGGGCAGTGGTTCTCGTTGGAGGTGCAGGCCACGTTGCGCGATCCGCTGGTGATTCTTCAGCCCTTCGAGGTCACGGAGAACGCCCAGCGTCCGGGGACTTACCGGCTGATCTACGACGGACGCGCCGTCATCAGCGAGCGGGACATCGAGACGCTGCGCCGCTGCGGGCTATGCTACGCCGACCGGATGACGGTCAACGGCGTCACGCTGCCGCGCCATCCCATGCCCCTGCTCGCCTCCGGTCGCCTGCTGCACGCGCTGCACCCGTTCCTCAAAGGCCGCGACAAGACCGAGTTTTCGGCCTTGCTCACGGCTTCGCATCCCCTGGCGCAAGCAGCGGATACAACCACAAACAACGCCGGAGGTGCGTGATGACGATAGCCGAACTTATCCAAGAATTCGACCGCCTGTACCAGGAACAAGCCCCGCTGCGCTATACCACCTTGCAGCCGGGTTACGACTTCGCGGCGATGGACAAGCTCTGCGCGCAATTGCACGTGGATGCGTTGCTAGAGGACTACGTCGCCCTATACCGCTGGAAAAACGGCCAGCAAGACCTACGTGACGGCTGGATGAACGAATTCGAGGAGGACGCCTGGTATGAGAGCGTCCCGCTCGATGATGGAGGGCACTTTGTCTCTATCGAAAGCGCCATCCAGTTGGTCGGCATGTGGGAGGAGATCAAGGCGGAGAAAGACGCCGCGCAACAGCCATGCTACTGGAAGGATGGCTTCATCCCGCTGCTGGAAGAGCAAGCCTATGGCCTGGTCGTGGTGGATACGCGCGGCTACTTTGGCGGACAGGCCGGGCAACTGCTCTATTTCGACTACAAGTGCAGCGACGGGTATACTGTGCTGCACGAGAGCATCGCCCGCTGGCTGGAAACCGCCATCGCCCTATTGGAACGCGGCATCTTTTTCCAGGCGGAGACGCCTACAGAGATACAGGCGCAGGTTCGCATCGGCAACAAAATCAACGGCAAATACACCAGACGTTTCGAGAATCCATTACCATTGGGGTGAATGATTCGTGAAACTCGTAGCCAAAAATCTTAGAGCGCGCTTGACGCCCGCGTTACCTTTCCCCTTGGATCGCGGCGAGGTCGTCCTGCTGAACCAGGGGATGCACCGCTTCGGGCATGTGTGGCTGCTCTTTGCGTTGCCGGGCGGATTGTGCGTCGGCTGTTATCTGCCGCTGGGATTGCTTTCTACCTGGTTGAATCCCGCCGGCCGCAGCAGCGCCCCACTCTGGCTCACTGTCAAGTCCTAAAATACGTTTACAGAACATATGTTCCATTACGCTTGTTAGTTTCGCGCACATTAAAATATTAGCTTTTTAGTTTGCATCCGAGGCTGACCGCTCCGACCCCGGCGGGGTGTACTGATACACCGTGAACGGTTGTGCGGCAGTGCGTCCCTGATAGATGTCCATGGGGTACGCATACGCCCGCGCTTGATGAGGCCGCTCATAGTTGTAG
>SLSP01000142.1 GCA_007130345.1 Thermoflexales bacterium | reverse complement strand
GATGATCAACAGATCAGAGCGAGTAATCCCAGGGCCACCTTTACGCGGAATTTTATCACCAGCGGCTACATCGATCACATACAGGGTCAGATCCGACAACTCGGGGCTGAAAGTCGCGGCTAAATTATCACCACCCGATTCCACCAACACTAACTCCAGATCGGGGAACCGCTGATGCAATTCGGCTACGGCGGCTAAATTCATTGAGGCGTCTTCACGGATAGCGGTATGCGGACAACCGCCGGTCTCGACGCCGAGAATACGCTCGGGGGCTAGGGCTTGATGCCGAGTGAGGAACTCCGCATCTTCACGGGTATAAATATCGTTAGTGACTACGGCAATAGGATAACGCTCACGCAAAGCCTGGCACAGGGCAGCCACCAGCGCCGTTTTACCGGAGCCAACCGGCCCACCAATACCGATACGCAGAGGAGGTTTAGAGGTCATTGTCAGAATCCTGGGTCAAGGGTTCGCCGAATGGTAGATACCGGTACGCTCAACGCTGAGCGTACCCGTAATGCTTAATCCTTACTCAATACCAAGCAACTCGACTTCAAACACCAAGGTTGAATTGGGCGCGATCACCTGACCGGCACCTTGTTCGCCATAAGCTAAGTCGGGGGGAATCACGAAACGATAGGTGCTGCCGACCGTCATCAACTGCAAGCCTTCCGTCCAGCCGGGGATTACCCCATCGAGCGGAAACGTGGCCGGCTCACCACGGCCATAGGAGCTGTCAAATTCCGTGCCGTCAATCAAAGTGCCGCGATAATGCACCGTCACGACATCGGTGGCGGCGGGACTGTCCCCTTCAGCCGCTTCCAAGACTTCATACTGTAACCCAGAATCCGTGACCTCAACCCCGTCGCGCTGGGCGTTATCGGTCATGAACTGCTGACCTTGTTCCAGCAAAGCCTGTGACTGAGCAAAGGCTTCCTGCTGCGCTTGAGCCTGCATGCGCTGAATGAAGGCATTGCGTATACCGTCCGCTTCATCGGCACTGATCAAACGCTCCTCCCCACTCAAGGCATGGCCGATGCCGGTCATCAGTAAATCAACATCAATATCGATTTCGAGGTTTTGCAGTGACTCACCGACATCGAGGCCGAGAATATAACTGAGCTGTTGTTGTTCCGTATCCAGTGGCGACTGAGCCAATGTCGGGCTGCTCAGCCCCAAGGTCAGCACGGCCACAGCGGAAGCAATAGGCAATTTCATAGTTTCATCCTTATCCAATTGATTAATCAAATATTCAGCTTGCTCACAGGCACTTTTCACTGTACCGATACGATTAAGCCGAGTCGGGTTAGTTCAACGCAAGACAATTTAACAAGATTCTACGCAATTTTCGAATGTGAACGCAGCGCGGCTCTCTTCCTTAATAGGTTCATAATTGTTGTCACAGTCATGCAGTCAAAACGCAGCACAGCAAAAAATAATTAATATATCAAATAATTAATCCGCTCTCTTAAGTTACAATGTCACATAATTATCATATTCCCTTAAAAGAATTGAAACATCACTCGCCCATACTACGCAAAAAAGTGCAAAGGAAACTTAATGCGATTGTATTGCACACTCAACAATCTCATAAACATTTTCAGCAATTTACCCTTTATTAGTTAGGAGTAAGTAATCCATGAATCTTAGAATGAATATGGTCGCCGTCACCTCGGCGTTATTGTTGACCGCTGCTCCAGCCATGGCTGACCGTGTTGACCCGAATTTGCCTGAATACGAGCGCGTATCAGGTATTTCCGGCAATCTGTCGTCGATCGGCTCGGACACGCTGAATAATCTGATGACGCTTTGGGCAGAGGAGTTCGAGCGATTTTACCCCAACGTCAGAATTCAAATCCAAGGCGCGGGTTCCGGTACGGCGCCGCCTGCCATTACTGAAGGCACCGCCAACTTTGGCCCCATGAGCCGTCCCATGCGTTCCTCAGAGATTCAAACCTTCGAGGAAGTGCATGGCTATCCACCGACTCAAGTGGGGGTTGCTATTGACTTACTAGCCGTTTACGTCAACCGCGATAACCCCATTGAGGGTCTGACTCTGGCGCAAGTGGATGCGATTTACTCAACGGATCGCCGCTGCGGTCATGACGAAGACATTACCCGTTGGGGACAGTTGGGTCTCGGTGGTGCTTGGGAAAACCGTGATATCGCTCTATATGGACGTAATGCCGTGTCTGGGACTTATGGCTATTTCCGTCAGAATGCCATGTGTGGCGGGGATTTCAAACCCGCTACCAATGAACAACCCGGATCGTCTTCCGTAGTGCAGGCGGTTAATGAGTCCATTAACGGTATCGGCTATTCCGGAATTGGTTACGCCACTGCTGGGGTACGCGCCATTGCCCTAGGCCGTGAAGATGCGCTGTTCGAGCCTACCGCTGAGAATGCGGTGTCCGGTGATTATCCACTGGCCCGGATGTTACTGGTCTATGTCAACTCGCATCCTAACCGAGGCTTGCCGCCTTTAGAGCGCGAGTTTTTCAAAATGGTGTTATCGCGTCAAGGTCAAGAAGTGGTGGCTCGGGATGGCTATGTGCCCTTGCCAGAATCCATAGCCAGCCGCGTCCGCGCTGAGCTTGGGCTTGAGGATTGATTGACCCACACTAACACCCTGTTGGTTCCTGAGCCTGAACGGCGATAGCTAGCCGTTCGGGCTTTTTACTGGTTAATTTTACGGCTTAACTCGATAGGCAACGCACATTATGAGCGATTTACCTCTTTCTTCCAGCGATCAGCCCAAGGGGTGGAGTCCGGGACGAACGCTGCTGCCCAGTGGTGAACAGCGTGCTCGGCTCCGCAAGTGGCGTTATTTCAAAAACAATTTTTCACGCTATGGCGTGGGTTCAGGCGGTATCGGGGTAGTGATCGCTCTGGCATTGATTTTCGTGTATTTGTTCTATGAAGTCGTCCCGTTACTGCGACCCGCCAGCGTCACCCCGCAGACCGGCTATGTCATCCCCGGCGATGTCCATGCGGAAACCTACTACCTCACCATGGAGCGCTACCAAGAACTGGCAGTGCGTTTTTCCAGCGATGGGGTAGCCACTTTTTTTGAACCCGATTCGGGCACGATACGGCGGCAATTCACTTTGCCCATCCCAGAGGGCGTAACCATTACCAGTTTTACGGCTGGGGAGCCTCGCGGACGCCTAGTGGCGTTTGGTCTTTCCGATGGTTCGGCCATTGTCGCCCAACATGCTTACAATCTGACCTTTCCCGATGATCGCCGCCATATTGAACCCAAGCTTGAGTTTCCTCTCGGCGAAGTACCGGTGGTGCTTGACCCAGACGGGCGTACCATCACGCATCTTGCGTTGGAACGTGGATCACAAGGTTATATTGCCGCTGGATTAACCGACGATGGCCGATTGATGCTGTCGCGCTACACCACGACAACGTCGATGTTCACCGGCGAGGTCGAAGTCCGCCAGCAATCCCATCAACTGCCCACACCGCCCGGTCAAACCGAGCGTTTACTGGTCGATAGCACCCATCGCAGTTTGTATGTGGCGGATACCGAGGGGCGGTTGCACTACTATGACATCAGCTCGCCAGCGCAAGCCCGGATTGTCGATTCGCAGCAAGTGGTGGCCGCTGGTGAGCAGATCACCGCCATTGATTTCTTGGTCGGTACCCTATCGCTGATTGTCGGCGGATCGGACGGTTCTCTCAGTCAGTGGTTTCTCGTGCGTGGTGCTGACAGGGTTCAACGTTTGGCTCAAGTCCGCAGCTTTGAGCCGCACAGCGCGCCGATCACGGCTATCGCGCCTGAACTGGCACGCAAAGGGTTTTATGTCGGCGATGCGGCAGGAACACTGGGCATACATTACGCCACCTCCAACCGCACATTGCTCAAACAGCAACTGACCGAACGCCCGATTACCCATATCGGCCTGTCACCCGTGAACCGTGCCATGCTGGTACTGGATAATACCGGGCAGTTAAATTTTCTGAATCTGAGGAATCCCCATCCTGAGGCTTCGCTACAAGCGCTGTGGGGACGGGTCTGGTATGAGGGGCGCAGCGAGCCGGATTATGTCTGGCAGTCTTCGGGTGCCACCGACGACTTCGAACCTAAATTCAGTTTGATTCCCATGACGGTGGGTACGCTGAAAGCGGCCTTCTATGCCATGTTGTTTGCCATCCCGCTGGCGGTTATGGGGGCGATTTACACCGCGTATTTCATGCAGCGCCACATGCGCTCCGCAGTGAAACCGACGATTGAGATCATGGAAGCCTTGCCGACGGTGATCCTCGGATTCCTCGCCGGCTTGTGGTTGGCTCCCTTTATTGAATCTCACCTGCCCGCTGTGTTCAGCATCCTGCTGCTGCTGCCCCTGTCCATGCTGGTTATGGGCTATCTCTGGATGCGCACCCCGGCCACTCTGCGCCAACGCCTGCCTGCCGGTCTGGAAGCCCTGTTATTGGTACCGGTGCTGGTTCTAGTCGTCTGGGCCTGTATTGCTGTCAGCCCGTTTGTTGAAGTCTGGTTTTTCAGCGGCAGCATGCGGCAATGGTTGACCGATGTTGGTATTACCTATGATCAGCGCAATGCGCTCGTGGTGGGTATCGCCATGGGGTTTGCCGTCATTCCGACCATTTTCTCAATTGCCGAAGACGCCATCTACAGCGTGCCCAAGCATCTGACCCAAGGCTCTCTGGCACTGGGAGCATCCACTTGGCAGACCTTGTATAACGTGGTGTTACCCACAGCCAGCCCAGGGATTTTCGCGGCGGTCATGATGGGTTTTGGCCGTGCCGTCGGCGAGACCATGATTGTACTGATGGCGACAGGTAACAGCCCTGTAATTAATTTCAATATTTTTGAAGGAATGCGCACACTATCGGCGAATGTTGCGGTGGAATTAACCGAAACCGCCGTGGGGGGTACCCACTACCGGATTCTGTTCTTGTCCGCTCTGGTGCTGCTGATTTTAACCTTCCTAGTCAACACGACCGCCGAGGTAGTGCGCCAACGCCTGCGTCAACGCTATAGCAATTTGTGAGACCAACGATGACATTTAAACATTGGTTAAAAAGCGGTTCACCGTGGATCTGGCTAAACGCTGGCGCGATCACCATCAGCATGATTATGGTGGTCGGCTTGCTGACCTTAATCGCGGTGCGGGGATTCGGTCATTTCTGGCCGTCCCCCATTATTGAAACCACCCTCACTGATGCCGATGGTGAGTCGATCACTATTATTGGTGAAGTCACCCGCTCACAAACTGTAGCCGCTGACGTGCTGCGTGATGCTGGCCTTGAGGTACCGGAGAATCTGCTATTAGTCAACCGTTACCTGATCAAGCAAGGCAATCGTGATGTTTGGGGACGGGACTTTGTCTGGTACTCAGAAATCGGCATGGGGGAATGGGATTACCCGCGGGACGTGATGCGCTTGGAACGCCGGGAATGGGGCGATTTCTACGGCTATGCGGTGCGCTTATTGGCAAACGGCACCGTCGTCAGCGAGGCGGTGGACGAGGGGTTTTGGGCCGAGCTGCAAGCCCGCATCCAACGTTCTAATGACCTGTTTGACGAGATACGCGGCATTGAGCGCGGCGCCATCGGTTCGATCAATAACGCGCTGGAGCGAGTGCGGCTGGGAGAGCGTCGCTTGGAGTTGAATCGGGAAGCCGGGCGCATTGATCAGGCCGAATATGAGCGGCGTATGGCCGACTTTGCCGTCCAGCGCCAACGTCTCGATGAAGACTACGCGGTACTGCAAGCCCAGCTTGATCAACTGTATGTCGATGTGCGCCGTGACACCCTAGTCGCCGCAGTGGCCGATGGCCGTGAGGTTGAAATCGCCGTCGGTCAGATCATCCGTGCGGTACAGCCAAACGCGATGGTGTTATCGGATAAATTAGGCTTCTACGTCGATACCCTCTGGGACTTTTTCAGTGGTTTCCCCCGCGAAGCCAACACCGAGGGTGGCATTTTCCCCGCCATCTTTGGCACCGTGGCTATGGTGTTGATCATGTCAATTATTGTCACACCTTTCGGCGTGTTAGCGGCCATCTATCTGCGTGAATATGCCCGCCAAGGCCCATTGCTGCGGATTATCCGCATTTCGGTGTATAACCTGGCTGGGGTACCTTCGATTGTCTTTGGCGTGTTTGGTCTGGGGTTTTTCATCTACTTTATCGGCGGGGCCATTGATCAGCAATTCTTCCCTGCAGCGCTACCCGCACCCACTTTCGGTACTCCCGGTCTGATGTGGGCGTCGTTTACCCTGGCTCTGCTGACCCTGCCGGTGGTGATTGTGGCGACGGAAGAAGGTTTGTCACGGATACCCAGCACCATTCGCCAAGGCAGTCTGGCACTGGGGGCGACCAAATCTGAAACCCTATGGAAAGTGGTGGTACCGCTGGCGACTCCCGCCATGATGACGGGGTTGATTCTGGCCATCGCTCGGGCGGCTGGTGAAGTCGCACCCTTGATGCTGGTTGGGGTGGTCAAACTCGCGCCCACGCTGCCGATTGACGGCAATTTCCCGTTCATTCATTTAGAGCGCAAAATCATGCATTTGGGCTTCCATATTTACGATGTGGGTTTCCAAAGCCCCAATGCCGAGGCCGCACAACCCTTGGTTTACGCCACCGCCTTAACGCTGGTGCTCATCATCATCACGCTGAACTTGTCAGCGATCAGCATTCGCAACCATCTGCGGGAAAAATACCGCAGCGCGTCCGATTAATTGTTTAGCTTTTAGGAGAAGTATTCATCATGATGCAGGCTACTGCTGAAGCGACGACACCCTTAGCCTCGGGCGGCGGTATGAACGCCGGCCTGTTTGCGCAACAACAGGAACAGCGTCTGGATTTGTCGCATGAAACCATTATGCTGGAGGTTCGGGATCTGGAGCTGTTTTACGGCAGTTCTCGAGCGTTGAATAACATCAATATGCAAATCCCAGCCAAGCGGGTCACGGCGTTTATCGGCCCTTCGGGCTGCGGCAAATCGACCCTGTTACGCTGCTTTAACCGCATGAACGACTTGGTTGATGCCTGCCGCATTGAAGGCGGGATTTATATCGATGGGGAAAACATCTACGATCCCAAGGTGGACGTGGCGGAGCTGCGGCGGCGGGTGGGCATGGTGTTCCAAAAACCCAATCCGTTTCCCAAGTCTATTTTTGAAAACGTGGCTTATGGACTGCGTTTGCAGGGAGTCAACGACAAAAAAACCCTGTCCGAGGTCGTCGAGCGTTCACTCCGCGGGGCGGCTCTATGGGATGAGGTCAAAGACCGCTTG
>SLSP01000101.1 GCA_007130345.1 Thermoflexales bacterium | reverse complement strand
CAATCGCGCCTTCGGCTACCACAACTTTGAGAATTTCTGCTTGCAAGTACTCATCGAATGTGGCGGGACTTGACGTTACCCCACGAATCTCCGAAGACCCCATATTTAGTAGGTCGCGTGTGGAAAAATCGGATTTTTGGACTTTTTTCAGGAGAGCCATCCCCTGAAACACCACAAAGCCGGGCTATATAGCCCGGCTTTGTGTATGGATTTTGATCTACTAAAACGCTACCGCAACTTCTCCGCTAACGCGGCCTGCGTATACGGCTTGACCGAGACATCCCGCACCCCATAGCGAATCAACTCCATCATCCGCTCCACGCGCATATTGGAAGCCACAACCAGGGTCTTGGGGCCGGCGCCGGCTTTGGAGATTGCAGTCAGCACGTCGATGCTGTTCATATCCTCAAGCACCTCATCGACCAGGATCACGTCGTAAGGGCCGAAGTCGATGTCCGCCTCGGCCACCCGCGTGACGGTGTTCCCGGCTTCCACCAGGCTCTCCTCCACGAAGCGGCTCCAGGCGTCCTCGTCATCCACCAGCAAGAAAGATTGGCTCACCGGTAGCTCGGTGGCCGCCAGTTTGCCCTGATACACGGGCACGAGCAGCTCAAACATCGCGCTCCCGTTGGCCTGATTGCGGGCGATGATCTTGCCATCGATCTGCTTGATAATCTGCATACACGCCGAAAGGCCCAACCCCGCGTGCTTGGCACCTTTGGTGGTGTAGAACGTGGCCCAGATTTTGTTGAACTCATCTTCCGGGATGCCGGGGCCATTATCCGCGATCTGCACCGAGATATAAAGCTGGCCCTTGTCCTCTTTAGGTTCGATGACCACGTCAATGGCCGGCGCGTCGGCCTCTGCCGTAGCCTCGATGGCGTTCTGCAAGACGTACTTGATGGCGCGACTGAGTTGTGTCGTGTCCGCGATGCCCAGGGGCAGCGCGGCTTTGGCCTCGTAAGAGACCGCGACGTCTTCGGGGATGCGCATCGCCGTGAGCGTGTCCTTGACCACGTCCTCGATCATCGCGGGCGCGGGCATGTACTCGCGCGCCGGGCCGATCAGGTGCTCCTTGACCGCCACGATGAGGCGCGCGCTATCCTGAATTAGCGTCAAGTCCTCGTGGATGGATTCCAGTTGATCCGGCGGCATACTGGGCACGTCTTCCAGATCGTCGTAGAGACGTTGGACGCTGACGGTGATGGGCAGCGCCTTGTTGCCGATCCAGTGGATGGCCTCGGTGGTCGCCGTGGCAATCGCCTCGAAGGTCTTGGTGCGCACCAGCTCGGCGTGCGCCTGCTCCAACTCCTGGAGCAGCCGGGCGTTGTCGAGGGCCACTGCCAGTTGATCGGCCATTGCTTGCAGCGAGCTGATATCCTCCGCGCTGAACGCGGCCTCTTCCGTGCTCTGCACCGTCACCGCGCCGATGACCTTGTCGCCCACCATCAGGGGCAGCGCCATCTCCGAGCGGGTGAGAGGCAGGTGCGGGTTCTTGAAGTGGACGGCTTCCTCGCCCACGTCCAGCGCGATGCGCGCCTTGCGCTCGGCAATCGCCGTCCCGATCATCGACAGGCCGCCGACCTTGAGGTGATGGCCTTCGCCGACCATGACCTTGCCGGCCTTGCCGCGCCCGGCTTGCAACACCGCCGCTTCCTTCTCCTTATCCAGCAAGAAGACCCCGGCATAGTAGAAGCCATACGCCTCGCAGATGATGTCCACCATCCGGTGCAACAGTTTATCCAGATCGAGGATCGAGGTGACGTTCCGGCTCACCTCGGCGGCGGCTTCGAGCAGGCGCGCGCGGCGCTCGGCGCGGGCCAGCAGCTCGTGATTTTCCGTATACAGGCGGGCGTTGTTGATAGCGACGGCCAACTGGTCGGCCATAGCTTGCAACGCGGTGATGTCATCCTCCGTGAAGGCGGCTTCCTCGACGCTTTGCACCGTCAACGCGCCGATGACCTTATCCCCCACCGCGAGCGGCAACGCCATCTCCGAGCGGGTGAGCGGCAGATGCGGGTTCTTGAAGTGAACCGGCTCATCGCCCACATCCAGCGCGATGAGGGCCTTGTTGCGCCCGGTGGCCGCGCCGATCATCGACAGCCCGCCCACCTTGAGCTTGTGGCCCTCGGCGATCATCGCGGCCCCGGCATCGCCGTGCCCCGACTGCAAGACCGCCCACTCGCGCTCCTCATCCAGCAAGAAGACGCCGGAATAATAGAAGCCGAACTCCTCGCAGATGATGTTGACCGTCTGTTGTAAAAGTTCCTCCGGATCGAGGATGGAAATGATATTCCGGCTTACTCGGGCGCCGGCATGGAGCAAGGCCGCCCGCCGTTCCGCTAACTTTGATTTATCCATAATACGCTCCTTGTATGCGTGATAAGGTCTAGCTACCGAACACTTTCTCCCAACCGGGAAAAGACTATCAGAGTCGCGTTAAAGTGCCCGGCAGATAGTTATGACTCTACTGAAAGGACCCTAAAAAATCCGATTTTTTAGAAACTTGATACGAGATGTAGATTTTCCGCGTGCGAATTTCATATATTTAGTAGGTCGTGTGTGGAAAAATCGGATTTTTGAACTTTTTTCAGGAGACTCAGTTATAAGGTTCTGATAAGGTCGATCAATTCCGACTCGCGCCCCTTGACGAAGTACGCGCGGGCTTTGCGGCTGATGGCTTCCTTGGCGCGTTCCACCTCGTCATAGGCCGTCAGCACCACCACGCGCAACTCAGGCTCGATTTCTATGAGTTTGCTCAACAACTTTAGCCCGGCATTGGGATCCTCCTCCCCTTCCAGATTGGGCATGTGCAAATCCAGCAAAGCCAGGTCAAAAGGTTCGCCTTCCTCCTGGGCCTCTTTGAAGAGGGCCAGCCCGCTCAAGGTATCCTCGGCGGTATAGACATCGAACCCGGCGCGGAGCAGCGTCTTTTCCATACTCCGACGCACGCCACGCTCATCATCTACAAGCAAAATCTTCGCATCATTATCCATAATCTCTCCCCTTTCTGTGCAAAATCTGGTCGTTTGGACTCTCGATAGGTGGTGTTGGAGGTGTGGCGGCGCGGCTAATGGGATGCCGCGCCCTGCGCGGCCCCTTTCGCTACCGGCAAGAAGACACTGAACGTCGTGCCCACGCCGATTTCGCTATCCACCGTAATTTTCCCTCCCAGTTGGCTGATGATTTTGGCGCACGCGGCGAGGCCCAATCCGGTGCCGCCCCGGTCGCCTTTGGTAGTGTAGAATGCCACCCAGATTTTGTCAATTTTTTCCGGCGGGATACCTTCACCGTTATCGGTGAAATCCACCACCATAAACCTGGGATCGTCTGAGGGGCGTGCCCACACGAAGAGTTTCTTCTCCTCGATTTGGTACATCGCCTCCATCGCGTTTTTCATCAGGTTGATAAAGACCCGTTCCAATTGCCGGGCGTCGCCATACACCGGCTGGAGATCGTCCGCAAAGAGCGTGCGCACCACGTCTTTGGGGAGGCCCATCGACCGGACGGTGCCGGTCAGCAGTTGATCCAGATGCAGGGCCATCAACTGCTTCTCGCGGGCCGGGCCAATGAGGTCTTCTTTGATGTTGAGGATGGAGCGCGCGCTGTTGTTGATGATGGTCAAGTCTTCCAGCACCGATTCGGCAGAGAGTATCCGGCGCAGGCGTTTGAAGGGATGGCGTTCCAGATCGGCGCGCAAATCAGGCAGATCGGGTATGTGTTCCTGCACATCTTCGAGCGCCAATCGCAACATCTGCGCGTATTTGTGCGCTTGAAGCTCCTCGGTCGCCAGATCGATGAGCGCGTTGGACATCACGATATACTTGGTCACGTCCTCCGTGATCCGGGCAACGCTGCCGGGGATGGGCGCGGCCTTGTTGCCCACCCAGTGGATGGCTTCGCCGGTGGCGGTGGCGATGGCCTCGAAGGTCTTCGAGCGCACCAGTTCGTTGTGCGCGGCCTCCAGGTCGTGCAGCAGCCGCGCGTTGTCGATGGCGATGGCTAACTGATCGGCCATCGATTGCAGCGTGGTGATGTCCTCTTTGCTGAAGGCCGCCTCCTCGGTGCTCTGCACCGTCAGCGCGCCGATGACCTTGTCGCCCACCGCCAGCGGCAGCGCCATCTCCGAGCGGGTGAGCGGCAGATGCGGATTCTTGAAATGCACCGGCTCCTCGCCCACGTCCAGCGCGATGAGCGCGTTCCGCCCGGCGATGGCCGTCCCGATCATCGACAAGCCACCCACCTTGAGCCTGTGCCCGGCGGCGATCATCTTCTGCCCGGCCTCGCCGTGCCCGGCGCGCAACACGGCCCACTCGCCTTCATCATCCAGCCAGAAGACGCCGGCATAGTAGAAGCCATACGCCTGACAGATGATGTCCACCGTGCGGTTAAGCAGCTCGTCGAGGTCGAGAATCGAGGTCACGCCGCGCCCGACTTCGGCGGCGGCTTCCAGCAGCCGGGTGCGCCGCTCGGCCTGCGCCAGCAGATGATCGTTTTGCGCGTAGAGACTGGCGTTGTTGATCGCAATCGCCAGTTGGTTCGCCAGGGATTGCAACGCCTGCACGTCGTCCTCGGTGAAGGCGTCCTCCTCGACGCTTTGCACCGTCAGCGCGCCGATCAACTCTCCGCCGACCACCAGGGGCAGCGCCATCTCCGAGCGGGTGTGCGGCAGATGCGGGTTCTTGAAATGCACCGGCTGCTCGCCCACGTCCCGCGCGATGATGGCCTTGCGGCGGCTGGTGGCCGCGCCGATCATCGACAGCCCGCCCACCTTGAGCTTGTGCCCGGCGGCGATCATCGCCCGGCCGGCCTCGCCTAGCCCGGCGCGCAACACCATCCAGTCCTCATCCTCCAGCAGGAAGACGCCCACGTAATAGAAGTTGAACTCCTCGCCGAGAATTTCGACGGTAGCTTGCAATAACTCGTTCTGATCGAGGATCGACGTGATGCTCTGCCCGACGCGCGCCCCGGCTTCCAGCAACCGCGCGCGCCGTTGCGTCTCCTTCAGCAGTTGCGCGCGCTGCTCGTTCAACTCCGCGTTGCTCTTGAGCGCGACGGTCAGCTCCCGGACCTTCTCCTCCATCCGGGCGACCAGCGTTTGCTGATAGGCGTCGCGGTAACTGTCGTCGTGCAGTTCCTCCCGCTGCCCGCCCAAGAAACTCGCCATCTGCTCCTCGAAGGTATCGGGATCGATGGGTTTGGGGATATAGCCGTCGCAGCCGGAGGCCAGCGCGCGCTCGCGCACGTTATCGCTCATATCCGCCGTCAGCGCGATCACGGGCACGTTGGGCATCAGCGCCTTGATGCGCGTCGCCACCTCGTAGCCCGTGAACTGCGGCAGGTGCAGATCGACCAGAATCAGATCGGGGCGGATTTCAGCAGCCTTGTCAATGCCCGACAGCCCATCGGCAGCTTCGTGGAAGTTATAGCGTTGAAACAGCAGCCGTTGCACCAATCTGCGTGCCGAGGGTGTATCATCAATGTAGAGGATTTTCGCTCTTTCGCCTGGTTGGCTCATTTTGTGCCCCGAAACTATCGCTTAAAAAGATGGGTAGAATGACAAGGAAATTATACCGTAATTGTCATGGCAATCAAGCGCGGCCCTACGCAGCAGAACGGGCGCGCGCCACTCGCAACAACGCCGTCGCCATCAGCCGGGTTCCGATGGTGAGCGCGTCCTCGTCCACATCAAAATCCGGCGCGTGGAGCAGCGCGGTCAAGCCGCGTTTCGGGTTGGCGGAACCGAGCCAGAGCAGCAGCCCCGGCGCGTGTTGCTGATAAAGCGCGAAGTCCTCGTGGGCGAAGGGATAGGGCGCGCGGAACCGCAGCACGTTGGCCGCGCCCACCACATCCTGGGCGATGGGCAGGAACTCGCGCACCAGCCCCGCGTCGTTTTTCGTCGGCGGATTGTCGAAGGTGTACGTCAGATCGTAAGCCGCGCCCATCTCTGCCGTGACCTCGTTGAGCACGCGGTGAATCTGCGCCCGCACTTGCTGTCGCAACACGGCGCGGGGGATGCTCACCAGCCCCAGGAGATGCTCGCCCCGCATCGCCGCTTCGGGATAACGCGGCCAGCAGCTTACCAGCACCGTGTCCTGGTGCGCGTCGCTCGTCTGCATCGACTGCACCAGCGCGGCGAAGGTGGTCGGGCCAGTCGGCGCGCGCGCGGTGCTCAAGGCGCGCAAGGCCGAGGCGGCTTTTGTCATCAGCGTATCCAGATGCCCGGCGGGGCTGTAGAGGCGCACGCGGAATTCCTCCATCCCCACCAGACACACCTCATCCGCCAGCCCCACTTGGCCCACCGGGATGGGGAACATGTGCAGGCCGAGGATGGCCTCCGGCGGCGGATCGAGCACGCCAGCCGCGAGCATCTGCCGGGCACCGTCCAGGGATTCTTCCGCCGGCTGGAAGATGAAGCGCACCGTTCCCGGCCACGTTTCGCGCAGATCGACCAGCACCTCGGCCACCCCGAGCGCGATGGTCATGTGAGCGTCGTGGCCGCAGGCGTGCTTCACGCCCGGATTTTGGGAGCGATAGGCGGTGTCCAGCATATCCTGCATCGGCAGCGCGTCCATATCGGCGCGATAGGCCAGCAGCGGGCCGGGCAGCGCGCCCTCCAGATCGGCCACCACGCCGTGCCCCCCCACCCCGGAGCGCACGCGCAGCCCTAGCGCGGTCAGCCGCTCGGCGATCACCTGCCCGGTGCGCCGCTCTGCATGAGAGAGTTCCGGGTGCATGTGGAAATCGCGCCGGAGGGCCACAAAATCGGCGCGGAGCGCGGCCACGCGCTCGGCGATGCGCGTTTCCAGGTGCGAGGTCACTCCGCGTTCTCCGGGGGGCGCATCCGCACGAAGGTGTTGAGCGCGAAGGGCAGATCGCGCGTGTTGGTGAAGCCGAGCGCGGTGTAGAAGCGCAACTGCTGCTCAGAGTCGTCCGTGAGCAGTACCGTCATCCGCACATGAGCGAAGCGTTCCAGGCAATGCTGCATCAGGCGGCGTCCGAGGCCCTGGCGCTGATAGTCGGGATGCACGAGGATGTCCTGCACATAGCAGATGGCGACGTCGTCGGAGAGGCAGCGGGCCAGCGCCACGAGCGCGTCATCATCCCACAGCGAAACCACATAGGTCGAGGCAGCGGTAGCACGCGCCAGCGCGTCGGGATCGCGGGTATAGGCCACCCAACCAACGGCATTGTACAACGCGACCAAATCGGCGCGGGGCACATCTGAAGTTTCACGTAAGATCATGCGGGGCCTCCATTTGAGGGTAATAGCGGCGTT
>SLSP01000561.1 GCA_007130345.1 Thermoflexales bacterium | reverse complement strand
TGTGGCGCGCGCGCATCGCCGAGCCACGCGAGATGCTGCCCTGGATTCGCGGGTGGGGCGGGGATGTGGAGGTGCTCGCGCCGGCGTCGCTGCGCGCGGAGCTAGAGCGCGAGGTGCGGCGAATGGCGCGGGTGTATGGGGTGGGGTGTGGGGAGGCGGTCGATCCGCAAATGGAGAAGCTGTTGCGTTGTTGGGGAAAGACGCTGCGAGGTAATGACGCAATGTTTCATCCCGCCTTGTTTCACATGCTTGATGTAGGTAATGTGGCGCGTGCTTTACTCACCGACTCGGCGGGGCAGCGTTGGCGGCAGGTGTTAGCTCACGCGCTTGACGCCAATGCAGAAACATTGAGCGATTGGCTACCTTACGTAATCGCTATGCACGACATTGGAAAGCTGACGGTAGCTTTCCAACGTCAGAACGCTGTCCAAAGCCGCCGTCTTCAAGCGGAAGGCTTTACTTTTGGGGATTGGCAAGACGATATGTGGCTTCATCACACCGTGTTCGGGCAAGTTTACATTCAGGAGGAAGCCGCCAACTTGAACTTATCCAAAGCCTGGCAGAGTCTTTGGCGGGATGTTATAGGAGGCCATCATGGAGCTTTTGGCTCAAGGCAGGTACTAAAAACTGCGCGCACCCGCCTGGCAACTCGTGAACCTCCACAGTGGCGTGAATTACGAATACTGGCCGATCACTGGTTGGGTCAAATTTTGCGCACTGGCGCAATGCCGCAGCATCCACCAACACATCTCGCCAGGGCTACCGTTGCGCTGACTGGGTTCACCATCTTGTGTGACTGGCTTGGCTCAGATGAGCGGTTCTTTCCTGCCAGCGCAGACTTTGGTATTGCAGAGTATGTCCCTATGAGCGCCGAGCGCGCGCAACGCGCTGTGCAAGCTGCGGGCTTTTCCCATCCGGCTCACAGCAGCGCGCCCGTTGCTTTCGGCGAGCTTTTTCCCGATAAACAACCTCCGCGTCCTCTACAAACCGCCATAGATGTCATCCCAGAAAGCGCGCTAGAAGGGCCGGCATTGGTCATCATCGAAGCGCCCACCGGTGAGGGTAAAACGGAAGCCGCGCTCGCTATCGCGCACCGACTTGCCCAGGGCAGTGGCACCGACGCTTTTTATTATGCCTTGCCCACAACGGCTACTAGTAATCAGATGTTCAAGCGCGTGCGCAGTTACCTCGATGATAATCTGGCTTTACCGGTGGATGTTCAACTTATCCACGGGCAGGCTCATTTGCGAGAAGACGATTTGGAAGCGCAGCTTTTATCGAATGGGAAATCGGGAACCGAGGACGCCGTCGCGTGGTTTACCTCTAAAAAACGGGCGATTCTCGCGCCTTTCGGTGTGGGGACTGTGGATCAAGCAGAACTGGCCGCGCTCAACGTCAAGCACGTCGCCTTGCGCTTGATGGGGTTGGCGGGAAAGGTCATTATCTTCGATGAGGTTCATGCTTATGATACCTATATGACGACTATCGTTGCACGTTTGCTCGAATGGCTCTCCGCGTTGGGCACTTCGGTTATCATCCTTTCAGCGACATTACCTCAAAGACAGCGCGCGGTTTTAGCGCAAGCCTATGGCGCGACCTTGCCGTCAGACCAGAAGCAGATCGAGGCTTACCCTGGCCTTTGGGTGTTGCCGCGTGATGGTGAACCTTATCACGCTACACCGGAAGCGTATCAGTCTGATCGCCCGCTTGCCGTGGAATATCTACATTTTATCGAGGATGAGGCAGAAGCCAAAGCGCAATGGCTATTAGCTGCCGTGCGTGATGGGGGCTGCGCGTGCTGGATTACCAACACCGTGGCGCGAGCGCAGGCTATTTACAGAGCATTGCGCGATGCGCCTGAATCGCGTGACGTTGATCTCGATTTGCTCCACGCCCGCTTTCCTTTGACCGAACGGGAACAGCGCGAGAAGGACTTGGCTAAAAAATACGGCCCGTTGCCAAAAGCCGGCGAAAATAACCTGCGTCCGCAACGCGGCATCGTGATCGGCACCCAGGTATTAGAGCAGAGCCTCGACCTGGACTTTGATGTGATGGTCAGCGATTTGGCCCCTATCGACTTGCTCTTGCAGCGCGCCGGACGTTTGCAACGTCACGCCCGCCCGCGCCCCGCCGCCTACGCCAATGGGCCAACCTTGTGGGTCAACATTCCTCAAGACGCGCAAGGTGAGCCGGACTTGGGTATGGATGCCCGCATCTACGACGCTTACTTGCTCTACCAGACTCAACACACCCTGGAAAACTACGGGCCGATACTTAATTTGCCGAGCGATTATCGCCCGCTTGTCGAAGCTGTGTATCGTGAGGATGCTCTCGTCATTGATGATAAACTGGCGCAGTCCTGGAAGAACTTGCAGGAAAAGCAGTGTGATGCTATAAAACAGGCTGACGCGAGGCTGTTACCTGAGCCAACAAGTGGCCGCGCTTTTTGTCGGCGCAGTGCGCAGATCACGTTTGAAGAAGATGAAACCGGGGCGTCCTGGATCGTGGCGCAAACCCGCCTGGGCCGAGAAAGCGTCAATATCATCCCTATGGAAAAGCTGGATGAAGCCACCGCGCGCTTAGTCCCCGATGGACAGCCTTTGGCTTTAGGACAAGCGACCCATCCCGCAATGCAACGCCAGTTGTTGCGCCACCATCTGCGTGTCAGCCGCCCGGAGATTGTCAGGGCACTCAAAAAAACGTCGGATTTACCGCCCCTTTTCAAACGTTCTTCACAGCTCAAAGGGTATTACCCACTCTGGTTGGAAAACGGCGAAGCGCGCTTCCCCAAACTTTGGGGGGAAGGTGAAGTCGTCGTTACACTGGATGCTAATCTAGGATTGGTTATCACTTAAGCCATCAGCACTTACCAATGGAGGTATATATGACACCATCGTTTAATCTATGGACAGACCCCTGGATCACCGTGGAGCAACCTGACGGCGTGCTGGACGACGTGAGTCTTGAGCAAGCGCTCGTGCAAGCGCATACCCTGCGGGCGATTCACGATGCCTCACCGCTGGTCATCGTTGGGATTCACCGCCTGCTGACCGCTGTGTTGCAAGACATCTTCGACCCGCATAACGAAGAAGATTTAGACGCTCTCTGGGATGCCGGGCAATTCCTAGAGGCCGACATCCGCGCCTTTGGTGAGCAGTACGCGCATCGCTTCGACCTGTTCTCGAAGGATGCGCCGTTCCTGCAAAGCGCGGATATTCCGCTTGAACCGGAAAAGAAAACTTGGGACATCGCCCTGTTGTTCATGGAATTGCCCACCGGCACATTTGTTACTCACTATCAACATGGACTGGCTGAAGACCACTTCTTCTGCTCGACCTGTGTGGCGCGCGGATTGCTCACCATTCCGGCCTTTGCTACGTCGGGCGGAGCCGGAATCAAGCCTTCCATCAATGGCGTGCCGCCTATCTATGTGCTGCCCGGTGGAGACACGCTCTTTGAGAAGCTCTGGGCCGCGTTGATCCTGCCGGAATTTCAGCCCCAAGCAGCCTCCACTACTGTAGACAACGTCTGGTGGCGGCGCGATTCCATCGTGGGGTACAAGGATGAAGTCACCGAAGTGAGCTACTTGCACAGTCTCACGTTTCCGGCGCGGCGGGTGCGGTTACATCCCGCGCCAATGCGGACGCCCTGTACTCGCTGTGGCGCGCAAACCGCCTGGGGCGCGCGCACGATGGTTTACCAAATGGGCGAAAGCCGCCCCAAAGACGCTCCGTTTTGGCATGACCCGTTTGCCGCGTATCGCGTGCGTGGCAAGAAAGACCCGACCCCCATCCGGCCCTGGGAAGACAAAGCCCTGTGGCGCGAATTCGCCGCGCTCTTCTTGCCAATGACTCCAGAAGACGAGGCGAAGGAACACACGTTAATGCCCTCCGCGCTGTATCAACGTGGCGAACTGGCTGTTGAGGATATCGGCCCGGACTATGAAATCTTCCCTGTGCGGTGTGTTGGATTGCGCACGGATATGAAGGCCAAAATCTTCGAGTGGCTGGACGCCAGCTTCGATGTGCCCACGGCCCTGCTTCACGATCCTCTGGGCAGCGACGAGGTGCGGCGCGGCCTGGATGTTACCACCGACTGCGCCCGTTTAATGGCCGGCATCTTCCGGGGCGCATTCAGCCGCGAGGGGGCCGAACACCATACCGACGTAAAAAAACGCATGCTCGCCGCGTACTGGGTTGCGTTAGCCGCGCCCTTCCGCGAGTTCGTACTCGGTGTGGCAGTCCCCGAAACCCGTCAGGCGGCGTTTACCGCCTGGGTTGAACAAGTTACAGAGCAGGGCAAAGCGACGTTCAAGGAAGCGGCTGAATCCATTGGGGATAGCGCCCTGGCCCTACGCCAGCGCGTCGAAGGGATCGCCAAATGCAGTGCCGCGCTTAACGCGCGCAGGAAGAAATCCCTCGGCGAAAAGGAACAAAACGACACGATGGAAACATTACCCTTATTTCAAACGAAGGAGGCACAATGAGCGAAACCATAGACCCCCGAATCACTGAATTCTGCGCCAAACTCGCCAGGCTGGACGCGGGCGACAAAGCGCGCCTTAAACGCAACGCCGGCAATACGCTGGCCGAATCCCGCCGGGTTTCCGGGCTTTTTCTCAACCACTTGCGCCCACACGACCTTCCCCGGTATCAGGAGTGGGCTTACTTCCTTGTCGCCACGCTCTATCCGCTCAATTCAGACGGGAGTGGCCAAGGGAGCTTGGGAACGGCACTTCGCACCGTGCGACCCGCCGATGAAAAAAAGGCCAAGAGCCTCGACCGGCGATTTGAAATCCTGCTGGATTCCGACAAAGCGCATCTTCATTTCCGTTTGCGTCAGATGGTAAAATTCCTCTACAGCAAGCGCGTCTCCATCAACTGGCCCTTGCTCCTCAAGCATCTGCTGGCCTGGAATAGCGAAAAGCGTTGGGTGCAGAGGCAATGGGCGGAAGATTATTTCGTCGGCCAGAGGGAGAAGCCAGAAGACACAACCACGTAGTTCGTAGCCAAAATCAAACAGTACCCTTAACCTATCCATAAAGGAGATTTGAAACCATGTTAATCCAAATTCACATGTTGCAGAACTATGCGCCTTCTAACCTCAACCGGGATGACACCGGCTCGCCCAAAAGCGCCTACTTTGGCGGCGTGCAGCGCGGACGCATTTCCAGCCAGTGCCTCAAGCGCAGCTTCCGCATGTCAGAGACATTCCAGGATGCCTTCAAAGACGCGGGCTTGCTCGCCACGCGCACCAAGCGGCTGCCCGGCCTCATTGAAGATGCGCTCAAGACCCTGACCGACGACGAAAAGGCAATCACAGCTATCGTGCAGCGCGTACCCGAAATCGGCGCGGAATCCGGGCGCGGTAAGGGCAAGGTGGAAGATGACGAACCGCTCGAAACCCGGCAACTGATCTTCATCGGCGCGCAAGAGGTGGAGCCGATGGCAGAGAAGCTGTTGGCGCTTTATCGGGAAAAGGGCGATAAAGCCTGGGAGAAGTTGAAGATTGCCGACATCACCAGAGCTTTGGGGAACAGCGTCCCTCGCTCAGTGGACATCGCCATGTTCGGGCGGATGACGACCTCAGATGCTTTTGAGAATGTTCAGGCCGCTGTGCAGGTCGCACACGCCCTCTCTGCTAACGCGGTGGAGCAGGAATTCGATTATTTCACCGCCGTGGATGACATCTCCGGGGAATCCGGCGCGGGCATGATCGGCGACGTGGAGTATAACAGCTCCACCTACTACAAATACATCAACATCCATTGGGATGGACTGGTCAAAAACCTGGGCGACGACACCGCCATTGCGCGCCAGGCGGTGCTGGCTTTGCTCGAAGCCGCCGCCATCGCGCAGCCCTCCGGCAAGCAGAACACCTTCGCCGCGCACAACCTGCCCGATCTCGTGCTGGTGGAAGTCCGCGAGAAGAACCTGCCTGTGAGCTACGCCAACGCCTTCATCAAGCCGGCCCGCCAGGATTTCAAGCACACGCTGATGGAAGATGCCATTGCCCGGCTATCCGACTACATCACGCGCATCGGCACGGCCTACAATCTCAATGAGATGGACGCGCGCGCCGTGATGACGACGTTGCCGGACGTTGCCTTGCCTGGCGCTGAAACGCAGGTTTCTCTCGCAGCATTGCAGGAGTGGCTGGCTGCCCAGTTGCCGGAGGCGTAAGATGGCCGCCAACACGCTGTTTCTACGCCTGGAAGGGCCAATGCAATCCTGGGGCGAGCGCGCCCGGTGGAGCGTGCGCGACACCGCGCCGGAACCGACCAAATCCGGCATCGTGGGGATGCTCGGCTGCGCCCTGGGCATCAACGATGATGCGGACTTGCGCGCGTTATCCGACAGCTTGCGCATGGGCGTGCGCTGCGACGAACCCGGCATCCGTCTGGTAGATTACCATACAGTCGGCGGGGGGTATGAAGAACCTACTTTGCTGACTGCGCAAGGCAAGCTCAAATACAGCAGCGGTGCGCCGCACACGGAGCAAACCTGGCGCAGTTACCTGTGCGATGCCTCGTTCCTGATCGCCGTGCAAGGTTCACCCGAAACTATCACGCGCCTGGCGCAAGCCATCCAGGCCCCGCACTGGCCCATCTACTTGGGACGTAAAGCCTGCATCCCCACTCGCCCGCCCTTCGACGGGGTGGGAGAGTATCCAGACCTGGAAAGCGCGCTGCGCAGAGACCTGCAAGCCCAGACCCGCGCTGTCATTGAATGTCAACCCACCGCCCCCAACGCCGCCCGCCGCCGCGACGTTATCAGTTCCCGCAAAAGCTGGACGTTCGATCCGCGCTATACGTGTGAGAAAATGCTATCGGTTCCTGATGAAGATGAAAAGGAGGCGCGCTAATGTACCTTTCCCGATTGATCCTGAATCCAAACTCCCGCCGCGCGCAACGCGAACTCGCCAACCCCTACGAACTACACCGCACCCTGCTGGCCGCCTTCCCCGCCGACCTCCCCGCCCGCGAGCGCGTGCTCTACCGCGTCGATACCGATCCGCGCACCGGCGTGCCGACTGTGCTGGTGCAATCGCACACCGCGCCGAATTGGAGCGCGGTGCAATCCCGCGCCGCCTTTCTGCTGCCGGAAGAGCATCTGCCGCCCCAGGCCCTCGACAACCCCGCCGTCAAGCCCTTCGAGCTTGACTTCGCTCCCGGCCAGACCCTCGCCTTCCGCCTGCGCGCCAATCCCACGGTTAAACGCTCCACGCCCGAAGATCGGGCCGCCAACCGTCAGGGCCAGCGACATCCTCTTTACAGAGAAGACGAACAACGCGCCTGGCTCGCGCGAAAAGGCGAGCGCCACGGCTTCCGCATC
>SLSP01000384.1 GCA_007130345.1 Thermoflexales bacterium | reverse complement strand
TTAAACTTGCTTGAAGGGGAACGTCAGTTCCCCGTTTGGACGTATAGTCGCGGATCTGACGATCCGCTCTGAGCGAGACTAACTGGGGAGGGACTTCCGCCGCGCTGTACTAGTTTCTAAAACCTGTCAGGTCATCTTCTCCGCGTAATCCGTGAAGTCGCCGGGATAGTCCGTGAGCGCGCCGTCTTCCATCTCGACGATGCGGCTGACCGTGCGATTCAGGAAGTAGCGGTCGTGCGAAATCACCAGCACCGTCCCCTCGAACTCGTCGAGGGCCTGTTCCAGCACCTCGCACGAGGGCAGGTCGAGGTTGTTGGTCGGCTCGTCCAGCAGCAGGAAGTTGGCCCCAGAGAGCATCAGCTTGGCGAGTTGCAGCCGGCTGCGTTCCCCGCCAGAAAGCGTGCTGACGGTATCCCGCGCGCGGCGGTAGGGGAACAGGAATCGCCGCAGGAAGTTGACCGCCGCGTGCTCCGACATCGACTTCGCGTCCCAGATCTCTTCGATGAGCGTGCGCTGCGGATTGAGGGTCTGGTGCTCTTGCGCGTAATAGCCGACGCTCACGCTCGGCCCCACCTTGATGACGCCGCTTGTCGGCTGCTCTTGGCCCAGGATGCAGCGGAAGAGCACGCTTTTGCCGCACCCGTTTTTGCCGATGAGGCCCACGCGCTCGCCGCGCCAGATCAGCAGGTCGAGGCCCAGCAGGATGATGTCTTCATCGAAGGCTTTGTCCAGCCCCACGATTTCCAGCACCTTATTGGAGCCGCGCCAGCCGTTGAGTTCCAGCCCCATCTTCTCGCGCTCCAGCACCGGCTTCTCGACCTTGTCCATCTTCTCCAACATCTTCTGCCGCGAGCGGGCCTGGCGGATGTGGCGCTCGTTGATGACGATGCTGGCCCAGTACTCGAAGCGGGCGATGGCGGCCTCGATGCGCGCGATTTCCTTCTGCTGCGCGGCGTAAGCCTGCTGCTGGCGCAACAGGCGCAGTTGCTTCTCGGTGGCGTAGGCCGAGTAGTTGCCGGGATAGATCGTCAGCCGGTGCTCCTCCACCTCGGCGATGGCGTCCACGGTCTCATCCAGCAGATAGCGGTCGTGCGAGACGATGATCACCGTGCCGGGGAAGTCGCGGATAAAGCGCTCCAGGTGGGCTTTCCCGGCTAGATCGAGGTGATTGTCCGGCTCATCCAGCAGCAACAGGTCGCACTGGATGGCGAGCAGGCGGGCCAGGCCGAGCATCTTCTTCTGCCCGCCGGAGAGGAAGGGCGTGGGCAGCGTGAAGTCCGCCTCGGCGAAGCCCACGGCCTGGAGCGCTTGGCGGCAGCGGCTCTCGTAGCGGTAGCCGTCGCCCTGCTCGAAGGCGTCCTGGGCGCGGGCGTGCGCCGCGAGCACGCGCTCGAAGGCGCGCTCATCGCCGTAGACGGCGGGATCGCCCATCCGCGCTTCCAGGCGGCGCATCTCGGCTTCGAGCGCGTGCAGGCTCTCGTTCGCGCTCACCACCACGTCCCACACCGTGCGGTCGGGAGCGAGGCGCGGCTCTTGGGCCAGGTAGCCGATGCGCGTCTTGTGCCGGACGATGAAGCCGCTGTCCGGCGCCAGCTCCCCGGCGATGAGGCGCAGCAGCGTGGACTTCCCCGCGCCGTTGGGGCCAACCAGGCCGATCTTCTTCCCGGCCTGTATCTCCCACGAGACGCCGTCCAGGATCAGCTCGGCGGCGTGGTGATAGACAATCCGATCTACATTGACAATGATGGCACTCATAGTTTCCTCCTGTGGAAAAGGCCGTGGTGACTTGCGCGGCCACGGCCTTGAAGGAGGGGGGCGGGGGGTATCCAGAAATGAAAAACCGCAGGCGCGCAGGCGCCCACGGCTCGAATGGACGTGTTGTCGAATAGCTCAACAACGGGTCATCGGTTGGGGCGCACCTAAGACAGGTGCGCCGAACCAAAGCAGATGACACCGTAGATGGCGAGACTTGATTTTCCGGCTGCAATTTTGATCATGGTTTTCTCCAAGACAGATTATACCATAGATTGGCACGGATTCAATGGGGCGATCAGTTTGTTCATTGCGCGCTTTGTTATACACTATGCGTGAAACGTGAAATGTGAAACGTCAAACGTCATGCGTCAAACGTCAAAATCAAAGAAGGATTTTGGCCTCCGTGACGTTTCACGCACCTTGTGTACACAGCGACATTGTCAGGCAAAGTTCTCTTGTGAGGATGAAGGGGGAAACTGTGTCGAAACATACCGTGAGCGCGGGGCAGGTGGCGGCTTCCGCGCGCGGTTCAGATATTGAAGTGGATAACGGTATTTTGCAGGCTATGATCGACGCTTTACCGGTGCAATTGGCCTATCTGGACGTTGACTTCAACTTTGTGTATGTCAACGCGGCGTATGCTCTGGCGGCCGGGTATGAGAGCGCCGCGCTGATCGGGCGCAATCACTTCGCCTGTTTCCCCGATGCGGATAACCAACGCATCTTCGAGCGCGTGCGCGATAGGGGGGAGCGCGCCATTTATCACGCGAAGCCCTTCCGCTACGCCGACCGCCCGGAGTTGGGCGTGACGTATTGGGATTGGACGCTGACGCCGATCAAGGACGCGCGTGGGCAGGTGGTGGGACTGATTCTGATTACGGAGGACGTGACGGAACGCCAGCGTTCGCGGGACGCGCTGCGCCGCTATACCAGCCGCCTGCATCTGCTCCACGATATCGACCGCGCCATCATGGAGGCCCGCTCGCTGGAGGCGACCGCGGAAGCGGCGTTGCAGGGGATTCCGATGCTGATCCCGTGTGTGCGGGCTGACGTCATCCTGCTGGACGCGGCGCGGGAGACGGCGACGCTGCTGGCCGCTTACGCGGCGCGGCCATCCGAACTGCGGGCGGGTTGGGAGACGCCGGTGGCGCGGGTGGCGCTGTGGGATGTGGCGCAGTGGGCGCGCGGGGACGTGTGCGTGGTCGAGGATTTGCGCGCCCTGCCTAAGCCTGACGCGCTGGCGCGGCAGTTGATAGCCGATGGCGCGCGCGGATATGTCGCGGTGCCCTTGCGCGTCCAGGACTTGTTGATCGGCGCGCTATGTCTGGGCTTGCGCGGAACCGGCGCGTTGACGGACGATGCGTGGGCATTTGCGCGCGAACTGACCAGCTCACTGGCAATCGGCATCCATCACGAGCAACTGCGCCAGGAAGCGGAGCTTTACGCGGTGCGCCTGGAGCGCAGTGTGGCGCGGCGCACTGCCGCGCTGCGCGCCAGTGAAGCCCGGTTCCGCTCGATTTTCGAGAACGCGGGGATCGGCATCGCGCTGTTGGACGCGGCCGGCCACATCTTGACGGCCAATCCGATGTTGCAAGCGATGTTAGGCTACGACCGCGCTACGTTGCTGAAGCGCCCCTGGGCCGATTATCTACATCCCGATGACGTGGCGGTTCACGCGGAGCATTTCGCTGCCTTGATGGCCGCGCAACGCGCGCGCTATCGCTCCGAAATGGCGCTGCTGGACAAGGACGGACGCCGGATTTGGACGGATATGACCCTGTCGCTGATCCGGGATGAGCACGGGCAGCCCAACTTCGCCGTGGCGCTGGTGATGGACATCAGCCAGCGGCGGCAGGCGCAGGAGGCCCTGGTGCAGACGGAGAAACTCGCGCTCACCGGGCGGTTGGCCGCCTCGTTGGCGCACGAAATCAACAACCCCTTGCAGACGGTCATCGGGTGCCTGGGCCTCGCCAGAGAGATCCGCGAGGAGGGCGGCGACGTGGGCGAATTCCTGGACATCGGCCTGGAAGAACTGAAGCGCGCGGCCCGGATCGTGATCTCGTTGCGTGACCTGAACCGCCGCGCGGAACCGGAGGAGCGGGAGCCGTGCGACGTGTCCGCGTTGGTGGCGCGGTTGCCCGTGCTGATGCAGAAAAAGTGCCGGGATCGGCATGTGACGCTGACCTGGCAGGCCGAGGACGGGATTCCTCCCATACTCGGCGTTGCGGATCGCGTCCAGCAGGTGTTCCTCAACCTGGCCCTCAACGCCCTCGACGCGATGCCCGAAGGCGGCGCGCTGCATATCGCGGTGACGGCCACGGAACGGCCAGCGGGCGTCAAGGTGACGTTTGCGGATACCGGGGTGGGGATGCGCGAGGACACGCTCTCGCGCCTCTTCGATGCCTTTTACACGACGAAGTCCAGAGGCTTGGGCCTGGGACTGTTCAGCAGCCAGGCCATTGTGGAGGATCACGGCGGGCATATCGATGTGGAAAGCCGTCCGGGAGAAGGCTCGACCTTTGCCGTGTGGCTGCCGCGCGCGGCGGATTAGACGAGATTCGCAGGGAGAAAACTATGGCAGATGCGGCGATACAGACTTTGGTGGTAGATGATGAGGCCGGTATCCGTTTCTTCATCAACCAGACCTTGACGCGGGCCGGGCACAGTGTGACGGAGGCGGTGGATGGGGAGGAGGCGTTGGCCGTGTTGCGCGAGACGCCCTTCGATTTGGTGATGCTGGATTTGCAGTTGGGCGGGCGGGTCGATGGCCTGAAGGTCTTGGAGGCATTGCGCTGGCGTTGGCCGGACGCGGTCGCTATCATCTTGACCGCGCACGGTTCGTTGGAATCGGCGATGCAAGCCATCCACGACGACGTCGATCTGTACTTGCTCAAGCCGGTCACGCCCGAAGAGTTGCGGGACGCGGTGCAGGCGGCCTTGAGCAAGCGGCAGCGGCAGCGCGAGCAGCTTCAGGAGCAAGCGAGTGCCGGCGATGTGCTCCAACGCGGCGATTTTTATCTGGACTTGGACAAGCACGAGGTGCGGTACAAAGATCGCGGCCTGGAATTGACCCCTAGTGAATTCGAGTTACTGGCGTATCTGATCCAGCATGAGCACCGGGTTGTGCCGCCGCCGGAGTTGGTGGAGGTGGTGCGCGATTACAAGCCCGAAGACCTGTACGAAGCGCGCAATATCATCAAGTGGTATATCCATCGGCTACGGCGCAGCGTCGAACCCGATGCCGCCAATCCGCGTCATATTATCAACGTGCGCGGGGTCGGGTATCGTTTCAAGGCGTAGTGGGACGCGGGCTAACCCAAATCCAACGCTTGTCAGCGGCAGGTCAAACGTTAGCGGCGGTTGGTCTGGCTAAAATGAGGTTGGAAGCAACCTGTCCCGTCATGTTGCATGGGGCGCGAGTATAAGGATCAGGGGGCATGGAAAAGCACGCGGAAATTCTAATAGCGAGCCGTGATGCGCGCCAGACCAGGGTGCTGCGCGAGGCCCTGGGGCGGTTGGGCGCAACCTATCACGTTGGCGAGGCGCAGACTATGGGCGAGGTGCGTGAGCACGCCCGTGCGGCTGATATCGACTTGCTGGTGATGGATGCCCGATTGCTCCAGACCGATCGCGCTGGCGTGGAGCAGCTCTTCGCGCACTGCCCCCAGGCCGCGATTATCTGGCTCACGACGAATGGTTGCCACGTCCTGAAGCCGGTTTTGGTGGCCGGGCCGCAACCCTATCGCTGCTTCGATAAGCCGGTGGAGATCGACCGGATTCGACAGGCGGCGGTGACGTTGATACAACGCAATTCCAACCATACCAACCCAACGCCACTCTAGCGCAACGGAGGTCGAAAGTTGGCCCCCACGCGATGTGGTATAATAAGGGTGATATGGGCACATACTAACTGGCGACAGGAGGATGTCGCATCAATGACTCTACTGAAAGAACCCTAAAAAATCCGATTTTTTAGAACTAGAGGTAGATTTTTCGCGCGCGAATTTCATATAGGTAGTGGGGCGCGTGTGGAAAAATCGGATTTTCGGACTTTTTTCAGGGGACTTATCAATGTAGAGCGGAAACGAGAGTTTTTATAACCGATCTGATCCATGATGGGGCGCCAGCTAGTATGGCTAGGTGCCCTATTTTTGTGGGACGCTGCCCGCTTGAGTGCGGCGGCGTGTATTGGGAACGGGGCTTATCGGCGGGCAGCACGCGCGCGGTAAGACCCGGGATAGCGAAGTGGGTCTATCCGGCGCACTTCTTCAGATAACAGGAGGCGTATGTGATTACGATGGCTATGGAAGAGCAACAGGAGACTAAAGAACACCCCCGCTGGTGGAAGATGTTCCAGGAAGGCGATTATTTCTCCCAACATCCGCGTCGTGGAGATGTGCTTGAAGCGAACATTTTAGCGATGTCCGACCGGGACATTCTCGTGGATTTAGGCGGCAAGCGAGATGGCGTGGTGCAGCGCCAGGACCTCGACAATGTCGATGAAGACTATGTGGCAGATTTGAAGGTTGGCGATACCATTCCTGTGCGCGTGTTGAAGGTGCCGTTGGCCCAAAGCGGGATTGTGGTATCCCTCAAGCAAGGACTATCACAGCGGGACTGGCTGCGCGCGGAACGGCTGTTAGAAACCGGCGAAGTTATCTCCGCCCAGGTTACGGAGGTCAATAAGGGCGGCCTGCTGGTTGAGTTTGGAATGCTGAACGGCTTCGTGCCCAACTCCCACCTCAGCTCCCTACCCAGAGGGCTTTCTAAACAGGATCGCCGTAGTCGCAAAGAAGCGATGGTCGGCGAAACGCTGCACCTATCCGTCATCGAATCCAACCCGCGCCGCCGCCGCCTGATTCTATCGGAGCGGATGGCACAGTCTCAACGGCGCAAAGAGGTGTTGGAAGAGCTACACGAAGGCGCGATCCGCACTGGCATGGTACGCAACATCGTGGACTACGGGGCCTTTGTGGATTTGGGCGGCGTCGATGGCTTGGTTCACGTTTCAGAAATGGCCTGGGACTATGTGGCGCATCCCCGCGATATTATGAAAGTGGGTGAGGAGATCGAGGTCTATGTATTGGACGTAGATCGGGAGCGCGAGCGGATTGCCCTGAGCCGCAAACGCCTGCTCCCCGATCCCTGGGAGTGGGTGACGGACAACCTGCATCGCAACGATGTGGTGTCGGGCACCATCACCAATATCACCGATTTTGGCGCGTTTGTGGAAGTGGGGCGCGGCGTTGAGGGCCTGCTCTACCACTCCGAAATCCCAGAAGATAAGAAAGACCTGATCGAGGCCGGCACCGAACTGGACGTGCGCATCGTGCATATTGACCCGTTGCAACGCCAGATTGGGCTGCGGCTCCCCGGAGAGGAAGATGTCGAGACCCACCCAGACGAGTGATCTTTCCGTGCTATAGCACATCAGGCGCACCGCACTTGAAATCCGTTGCAAAAGTGCGCTGCATCTCAAAACTGAAAGGAAACGTTCCGGCGTGGTAGCCGACAACGAATGTTTGACTCTACTGAAAGAACCCTAAAAAATCCGATTTTTTAGAAACTTGATACGAGATGTAGATTTTCCGCGTGCGAATTTCATATATTTAGTAGGTCGCGTGTGGAAAAATCGGATTTTTGG